>NZ_JAQOSO010000108.1 GCF_030068505.1 Roseofilum capinflatum BLCC-M114 | reverse complement strand
GTGGGAGAGGGATATAGGGAGAGGGCATAAACCCATAGAAAAGCCCTCATCCCCCAGCCCCTTCTCCCACGGGAGAAGGGGAGAACAAGTCCCTCTCCCGTGGGAGAGGGATATAGGGAGAGGGCATAAACCCATAGAAAAGCCCTCATCCCCCTGCCCCCTTCTCCCGCAGGCGCTGTCCTGAGCGAAGCCGAAGGGAGAAGGGGGAAAAGTCCCTCTCCCGTGGGAGAGGGATTTTCCTACGGACATGAAAGGGAGAGGGCAAAATCTTGTGGAATAATAGGAAGTATTGCGTAGCAGACGATTATCATGTATTGGACAAGGGGAGAACGCATTGGTGGGGGTCGATACGAGATTGTCGATGAGTTGGGACAGGGCGGGTTTGGACTGACGTATCAGGCTAAACATTGTGAGTTGGGTTCGTTTTGCGTAATTAAGGCGATTGGCGCGTGGTTGCGGAAACAGCGGAACTATGACCGGTTTGTGGAGCGGTTTCGAGATGAGGGCAGGCGGTTGGCGGAGTTGGCACAACAAAAGCCCCATCCCCATATCGTGCGCGTGTTTGACTTGTTTCGGGAACCCCATCAGAATTATCCGGGGTTTGAGATTGATTGCTTGGTGATGGATTTTATTGCTGGGGAGACGCTGGAGATGGCGGTGTATCAGAGCGGGAAACTGCCGGAAACTGAGGCAGTGCGCTATGTGCGGCAGATTGGAGATGCTTTGATTGAGGTTCACAAGCGGGGGTTGGTGCATTGGGATGTCACGCCGATGAATATTATGATTCGCCCGCAAAAGGAGGCGGTGTTAATTGATTTTGGTATTGCTGGAGATTGTCCCCCCAGTTCGTTTTCTCGGAAGTTTGGAAATGAAGCGTTTGCTCCCTATGAACAGTTGATGTTAGGAAAACGGGAAAAACAGTGCGATATCTATACGTTGGGCGCGTCGTTATATTATGCGGTGACGCAACAAGTGCCAACCCTTTCTAATGCGCGAAAATTGGATAATGAGCCGTTAATTGAGCCGATTCGACTTGAGAAGTCGATAAGTTCTCAGGTGAATGATGCGATTATCTGGGCGATGGCGCTAGAGCCGGGAGACCGTCCCAAGTCGATGGAGGAGTGGTTAAAGTCTTTTTCTGACCCGTTTTCTGGGGAAGAGGAGGATGATTTAAGGTCGGATAAAGAGGTTGATTATCGCTACTTGCAGCAATTGTTGCAGCAGCAGCAGTGGAAAGAAGCAGATATGGAAACAGCCAGGAGAATGCTGGAAGTCGCGGGACGGGAAGAACAGGGTTGGCTGGATGTGGAAGATATTGATAATTTTCCCTGTACTGACCTGCGAACAATTGACCGGTTGTGGGTTAAATATAGTAAGGGTCAATGGGGGTTTTCGGTACAGAAGAAAATTTACCAGAGTTTGGGGGGCACAAGGGAGTATAATGCAGAAATCTGGCGTAATTTTGGCGATCGCGTCGGCTGGCGCGAAAAAGGAGAAGGGATGAACTACAATGACCTCACTTTTTCTTTGAGTATAAAAGGTCACCTTCCTTGGGTGGTATGGGGAGGGGATTGGGTGAGGTGGTGGTGTTCTTCTCTCGCGTCGAGACTTGTAGATTGTAACCTGTAATCAATGAACAATGAACAATTAACAATTAACAATTTATCCCTCCATGCTCAACCCAGAAACCGGGTTTCTTGTTTATTTTCTCGTTCGTCTCCTCAACTTTGGCAGAAACCCGGTTTCTTTGCCCCCAAAATTGATCATTATCCATCCATTTCGTAGGGGCGGGTTTAACCAATATTTAGGACACAAACCAATCAATTTTCTGAACCCGCCCCACCCATCGGTAATCCCACCCGCTCCAATTCCCGGTAAGGGTTGGGGGCAGGTTCACCAAGGTTATCGGTGAGAAACGAGAGATATGGGTGAACCTGCCCCTACAATTCAATTCAATCTAGAAACCCGGTTTCTTTGCCCCCAAAATTGATCATTATCCATCCATTTCGTAGGGGCGGGTTTAACCAATATTTAGGACACAAACCAATCAATTTTCTGAACCCGCCCCACCCACCGATAATCCCACCCGCCCCCACTCCCGCGAACGTTTGGGGGCAGGTTCACCAAGGTTATCGGTGAGAAACGAGAGATATGGATAAACCTGCCCCTACAATTCAATTCAAAAAAAAACAGGTTTCTAAATCTCCTCCGCAAACCACAAAAACCGGGTTTCTTGTTTATAGTCAATTTAAATAACAATGAGACATGATGTAACTCAATGTGTAAGGTGGGCAGTGCCCACCCTACTGGACCGGCAAGCTTAAAATTGGGGGTAAGAGTGTAGGTTGGGTTGAGGAACGAAACCCAACACCCGTCTGACGAAAGTTGGGTTTCACTTCGTTCAACCCAACCTACAGTTTTAAGCTTGCCAAGCCACTACTTGTGAGTGTCTCAACCTTCATTGAATCAACTTTATCTTCTCATTGGTCTCCTCAACTTGGGTAGAAACCCGGTTTCTTTCCCCCACCCGATGCATTCAACCCCAAAACCCGGTTTCTTCCTTGTCTCAGGGATCAAATCTTAAGTTATTCTGTTACAGTGTTGCTAATCGACTCTGGGCCTGCGGGTTCCAGCTTGATGTGGAGTGGACTGTCTTTGCATGAAAAAATCCCTGAACCCCCTGATACAAATGGTGAAATCTCCCCTGAAGGCTTTGCTGAAGAGAGCGCCGAACTTAGAGGTAAACCCCACAGGAGACCTCCAGGGGTTCTTAGAGAGTCCCAATGCCATTGAACGGAATGTCAGTGGGGTATTGCGAATCGCGGGTTGGGTGTTTCATCGGCGACATGAAATTGAGGCGCTGACCCTGATTCAAGAGGAGAGTCAAGAAGAAACCATTACCTATGGGGAACCCCGTCCGGATGTGGCGCAAGCGTTTATGGATTTTCCCTCAGCCGAAAAGAGTGGCTTTGGGTGGAATTTACCCATTGAACCCAATTTTTCTGGGGAGATTGCCCTTAAGATTATGGCGCAGTTGGATAATGGGGATTCGGTTTGTTGTTTTGCCCGTACTATTACGATTCAAAATGTGTACGAGCGTCCGCCGAAGGTGAAGGTTTCCCAGGTGATTTCTGGGTTTATGACTAAGGCGATTTTAGCCTATAAACAGCGCGGTGGAATTCCTTTATCGCCTCTGGTTTGGGTTCGGTTTATTAAGCGCTATGTTGACCAAACCCAAACTCAGGAATTTGCCTCCTATTCGACGATGATTCATCCTTGGCAACAGGAAGACCCCTATCAGCGTTGGTTAGGGCATAATCGCTTAACGGCTAAGGTGCAGAAATTGATGGAGGAGTCGGCCCAGAGGTTGGAGAAAACGGGGGTGAAAATTAGTGTGGTGGTTCCGGTTTATAATCCACCCAAGGGCTTTTTAGAAGAAACGATCGCCTCTGTACAAGCGCAAATCTACCCCAATTGGGAATTGTGCATTGCGGATGATGCCTCTAGCCAACCCCATGTTAAGCAAGTTTTGACCCAAGCGCAAGCCTCCGACCCTCGGATTAAGGTGGTCTTTAGGGCGGAAAATGGTCATATTGTCAAGGCGACGAATTCGGCTCTAGAGGTGGCAACGGGGGAGTATATCGCCCTTTTAGACCATGATGACTTGCTCTCTCCCGATGCGCTGCTCCATGTGGCTGAATGTGTGGATCAACATGCAGATGTGGATTGGATGTACACCGATGAGGACAAAATTACCCCCACCGGAGAGCGCTACGGGTATCAGATGAAGGGGGTTTGGAGTCCAGAAATGGCGATCGCCCACAATTATACGCACCATTTAGCCGTGATTCGCAAGCGCTTAATTGATGAAGTGGGAGGGTTGCGACCGGGTTTGGAGGGAGCGCAGGATATCGATCTTTACTTGCGAGTACGGGAAAAAACGACCCTGGATAAGGTGCGTCATATTCCCCACGTCTGCTATCATTGGCGCGTCCATCCGGAAAGCACGGCATCGAAGGGAACTCAGAAAACCTATGTGTTTGATAGCGCGTATCGGGCAATTTCCGATACCCTGGAGCGACGCAACTTAAAGGCGAAACCTTTTTTACCGGAGTTGGCAACGAAGTATGGGTTATGCTTGCATCAGTTGCAGTGGGATAGCTCGATTTTAGCAGAAAATCCGGTCACGATTGTGATTCCGACCCGCGATCGCACGGAAATCCTATCTCAGTGTATCGCCAGCCTGGAGAAAACCGTAGATCCGCGTTATGTGCAGGTGATTATTGTTGACGATCAGTCTACAGAAGCGAACACAGAGGAATTTTATCAGTACCTTGTAGGGGCGAACGGCCGTTCGCCCCTACATACGTCCCTACCCAATGAATTAAAATTAACCTATCAGGTGATTAGAAGCCAACGACCCGATCCCAGTGTAACCGGACGGGAGGGCTTCAACTATTCTCGCTTGGTGAATATTGGCGCTGCACAGGTAGAGACTCCCCTGATGTTGCAGCTTAACAATGATATTACGGCGATCGCCCCCGGTTGGCTCGAAGACATGGTAGGTTGGATGTCCATTCAAGGAGTCGGAGTCGTTGGCGCACGTCTCCTTTATCCCGATAATACCCTACAACACGCCGGAGTTTGTATCGGCCCCAATGGCGGATTAGCGGGTCATTTATTCCACGGGTTACGCAAAGAAGAATTAGGCTATTTATTCTATCCCCACACCACCCGAAATGTCTCAGCAGTAACCGGAGCCTGTTTGCTCACTTCCACCGAACTTTACCATCAGGTGAAGGGATTTGATGAAGAAAAATTAGGCTTAGAACTCAATGATGTGGACTATTGTTTGCGCGTCCAAGATGTGGGTAAGCGCGTCGTTTATACCCCCCAAGCCACCCTCATTCACCAAGGCAGTGCCTCACGAGGAGACTATTATAACCCCAAAGAACATCTAAACTTCATGGGACGATATCAGGGCAGAAAAGACCCTTACATTAACCCCAATCTTAATATCGACTCGATGACCCTGGACTTAAACCCCCTGCACTATGTCCATAGTGGTCGTATTTCCGGGATTAAAATACTGCTGGTTACCCATAATTTAGCCCTTGAAGGCGCTCCCTTAATGGCTTATAATTTTGCCAAGCATTTTGTCGAGTCAGGAGAATGCCAAGTTAATGTTGTTTCCTTGGTCGATGGCCCCTTACGCAACGATTACGAAGCCTTAAATATTCCCGTCAAACTGATAGAAGATAATCTGCAACGGGTGGATAATAGCCTAGAAACCTACCATCAGCGTCTTCAAAAGGTGGGCGAACTCCTAGAGCTGAATGAGTTCGATTTGGTGATGTCCAATACCATGGTCGGGTTTTGGGGCATCGAATTGGCGCAACTTTTTGGCTTACCCAGTATTTGGCATATCCATGAAAGCTGCACAGTTGAGCGCAGTTTACGCAACTTTTTTGGCGACTCTCCCCCGCAAGTGATGCGCGGTGTACTGGAGCGTTGTTTTCAGAATGCCTCGCGGGTAATTTTTGTCGCCGATGCCACCCGGAAAATTTTCCATGATTTGGACATTCATGGCCGGTTTCGCACGATTCCCGGAGGCATGGATTTAGGGAAAATAGCGGAGTTTCGCCGCAGTAATAGCAAGTCCTATTTGCGGCAAAAATATGGGATTTCTGAGGAAAAAACCGTTATTTCTGTGATTGGAACCACCTGCGAGCGTAAGGGGCAACATATTTTCCTAGAGGCGATTAAGCAATTAGAGAAGATGTATCCCGCCCAAAAGTTTAAGAACCTAGAGTTTTTGATTGTGGGAACTCGCGAAATTATCTATCTGGACTATTTGCGCCAGGTGCAAGAGCGGCTGAAGTTGGATTATGTGAAAATGTATCCGGAAACGCGCTATGTGTTTGACTTTTTTGGCTTAACGGATATATTTGTTTGTACCAGCTTTGAGGAGTCCTTCCCTAGGGTGGTGTTAGAAGCGATGGCATTTGAGCTGAAAATTGTCAGTAGCAATGTGTTTGGCATACCGGAGATGATCGGCGATCGCCACGAGGGGTATTTGGTGCGTCCCGGCGATCCAGAAGCCTTAGCCAACGTTTTGGTGGAGGCGATCGACACTGACTACGCCAACCGTCTACGCGGCAATGCTTACGCACGAGTCAATCGCCTATTTGACAACCAGAAACAGTTACCCAAACATCTAGAAATGGTGAAAGAAGTCGTATTGCAACATGAATAAAAGAATATCGATGTCCAAATCTCTATTAATTTCCACGGTTTTCTCTCTAACAGTGGGATTAATCTCTTGTCAACCCACTCAACAATCTACTGAAAATATTCCCCCAGAACAAGTGACTGTGCGAGCAGCCCATAGTGGTTTTGTGGAAGAAAGTTTTCAAACAGAAGTAGTGAATTTGGGATTAGAACAACTCGGTTACAACATAGATACAGTCAAAGAGTTAGATTACTCTGTTATCTATGTCTCTCTTGCCAATAATGACCTAGATTATACGGTGATCTACTATAACCCAGCCCATAACGATTTTTTGGAAAATGCCGGTGGAACTGAAAAATTAGAAGTCTCAGGACTTTTGATTCCTGAAGGTAGTCAAGGATACAGAATTGACAAGAAAACAGCCGAACAATACGGAATTAATAACATCGCTCAATTGAAAGATCCAGAACTTGCGAAACTCTTTGATTCAGATGGAGATGGAAAAGCCAATTTATCAGGATGTAATACAGGTTGGAGCTGTGAATCCATGATCGATCATCACATCCAAGCCTACGAACTCCAAGATACAGTAGAACAGAATCGAGGAAATTTTACTGCTCTTCTGGCTAATACCATTGCTCGTTATCAAGAAGGAAAACCGATTTTATATTATGCCTACAATCCTCACTGGATCTTTGCAGTTTTACAAACGGATAAAGAAGTCGTTTGGTTAGAGGTTCCATTTACCTCTCTTCCAGGAGAAATGAGTGATTTAACCGCAGAAGAGACTACATTTAACGGCAAAAATCTGGGATTTCCGGGAAGCAAACAAAATATTGTGGTCAATAAAACCTTTTCTGAGAATCATCCCATCGCTAAACGTTGGTTTGAAATTGTCCAAATTCCCCTAACCGATATGGATCAAGTGAGCTTACGAATTAAAGAGGGTGAAGATTCCCCTGAAGATATTCGTCGTTTAGCTCAAGAATGGGTAAGTGAAAATCAAGAGCAGTTCGATCGCTGGATTGCAGAGGCGAAAGCTGCGGGGGAATAATAAAAGTATAGATTATCTAAAATTCATGAGAGGAAAAATCGGGTCAAAATCATTATTAATTTCTACCATTTTATCTCTGAGTATGGCATTAACGGGCTGTTCTCTGACTAGACTATCGAGGAGCAACTTATCGCCCTCAGACGTAACCATTCGTTCCGCCCATGGTAGCTGGCTGGATGAGATTTTTCAAACCGAGGTGGTGAATATTGGCCTAGAACAGCTCGGTTATCAAATTGCACCTCTGAAACGATTGGAGTATCCAGGAATTTATTTGTCTCTAGCTAATGGCGATTTAGATTACAGCGTTGTTTACTATAGTCCCAGTCATGACGGTATGCTTGACCAAGCAGGGGGCGAGGAAAAAATACAAAAATTAGGAGTTTTTGTTCCCATTGGCGCTAGAGGTTATCAAATTGATAAAAAAACGGCTGAAGAATATGGAATTACAAATCTGGGACAATTAAAAGATCGAGATCTGGCTAAATTGTTTGACTGGGATGGAGATGGAAAAGCGAATTTAGCCGGATGTAATCCCGGTTGGGGGTGTGCATCCATCATCAACCATCATATAGAAGTGTATGGATTGCAAGAAACCGTTGAACAAGAGCAAAGTGTTTATGAAGCTCTGCTTGATGACGGGATTCGTCGGTATCAAGAAGGGCAGTCCATTTTATTTTATGCTTATAATCCTCATTGGATTTCTGCGATGTTAAGACCGGAGCAGGATACAATTTGGTTAGAGGTTCCGTTTACTTCTTTGCCAGGAAATGACGGATTAACTGACGCAGAAACAACGTTTAATGGTAAAAATACAGGGTTTCCAGGGGGGGCACAAGAAATTGTGATCAATCGAGATTTTGCTGCTGCTCATCCAGTGGCGAAACGGTGGTTAGAAGTGGTGCAATTTTCTCTTGAAGATATAAGTGAAGTCAGTTTGCAGATTAAAGAAGGTGAGGATACTCCGGAGAAGATTCGCCTTTTAGCAGAAGAATGGGTAAGTGAAAATCAAGAGCAGTTCGATCGCTGGATTGCAGAGGCGAAAGCTGCGGGAGAGTAAACTAGGATAAACTATATTATACTAAAACAATTATAGCTAGTCTAAATGAGTTGTACAACGGGAAATGCCCTCTCCCTTTCATGTCC
>NZ_JAQOSO010000107.1 GCF_030068505.1 Roseofilum capinflatum BLCC-M114 | reverse complement strand
ACCTAAATTGTGAGATTTAGGAATCACCGTCCTTCTAGGGCGGTGAGGATGTCAAGGATGAATACCGTAATTTCTTCTTGTATGGGTATGGGGTATAACGAGAAGGTGCGATCGCTATTTTGACTCTATCGCTATGTTTAATTTTCCCATGGGATTGATTGCTGGGGCAACTTACCCGTTTCGCGCTCTGGGTTTGTTGGTGAATCAGCCAAAATTGCGCGGTTATGTGATTGTGCCGATTTTAATTAATATTTTCATTGGTATTGCCCTTTATGCGGGTTTGGTGTTTCCCAGTTTAGAATTGGTGGAAACCTTGGTCGATCGCTGGGCCCTTCAGTGGAATGAGTGGATCGGTGCTTTGCCGGTGTGGTTAGGGTTTTTGGCTGGGTTGGCCGTTGTGGTACATTGGCTGTTGAATGCTTTGCTGCTGCTGGTGTTATTCCTGGTTACGGGCTTTTTATTGGTGCAGTTTGGGGCGATTTTAGGTTCTCCCTGGTACGGTCAATTATCAGAACAAATTGAAAAAACGCGCCTGGGACAACTGCCGGAGATTAATACCCATCCGTTGGCGATCGCCCAGGATATTTGGCGAGCCATCCTATTTGAGCTGAAAAAACTGCTGTTGATGGCGATCGCCACGATTCCCCTGCTCCTGTTCAACGGCATTCCTGCGATCGGAACCTTGATCTTTAGTATCGGCAGTTTAACCCTAGCCACAACCATCGTTTGCCTAGATTTTTTTGACTCCCCCTTAGAGCGCCGACGACTTCCCTTCCGGAAAAAGTTAACCTTAGTTTGGCGCACCTTTCCCGCCAGTGCCACGTTTGGTTTAGTGTGTTTTGGCTTAGTGAGTGTTCCGTTTATCAATATTTTGACCGTTCCCCTGTGTGTATCTGGGGGAACGCTCCTGTTCTGCGATCGGATTTGGCCCCGTCACTTTACCCAAGAGCGAGCCAATCTCTCAACTCAAAATTGAGTTAATCCCCTTAAAATCAGCCGATTGACTAAATCCGGATATTCATCATGGGGACAATGACCCGCATTCGGAATCGAGATAAACTCAACATCTGCACGGCTTTGAGCCAAACGACGATATAATTTCGCCCCCGCAATCGGAGTCCAAGGGTCATTTTCTCCCCACAAAACCAACAAAGGCTGTTTCACCTGGGGTAATAACTCTTCTGGTTTTGGCCCCGGAGGAGCAGTCAGTACCGAAGCAAACACCTGTTGTGCCCCAGGATCGCAGGATGGTTGATAGAGCAAATCCACCAACTCATCTGTAATCGCCTCGGAAGACATATACACTTGATGGAGCGTCCTGCGAATGCGGTGTTTTTGTCGTACCTGATTAAACATCAATGGCCCGGTTAGGGGAGAACTGACCAAATGAGTAAACCCTCCCATGATTATCCGTAAGGGAAAATTCAGTTCTTCAGGACGGTGGTTTAACCCCCCCGCACAGTTAATCAAAACTCCAGCCTTTCCCCGCTCTGGCGATCGCGAGAGAATCATTAAACTCAGCAGTCCACCAATCGAATTACCAATCCATACGCTGGGCTGTTGAATATGGGTTTCCCAAAAGTCCTGAAGTAGGCTATACCAGAGGTCTAGGGAGTAGGTTAAGGCGGGTTTATCTGAAGCTCCAAACCCCAGTAAATCTAGGGCAAACACTTGATATCCAGCTTGGGCTAAGGTGGGGATATTTTTGCGCCAATGGCCTATACATCCCCCAAAACCATGGAGTAAGACCAGGGGAAGACCTTGGCCTTGAACCGTATAGGTAATCTGGTGGTTCTGCCAGAGCCAGGTTTGAGGGGTGAAGGGATTTGCGGATAACAGTTGAGAGGTCACAGCGTTTGAGAGAAGATCGGGTGTGCTGATGAAATTTTAACCCCTTTTGACCCTTGAAGGCGTTAAGGTAGAACTAGGCAAACCGGCCATAAGGCCAGCGATCGCATGGTTGATTCCTAGAATATGCCATATCATAAGAAGTAATACCCTAAGTCCTCCTAATTTCAGTTTCCCAACTCCTGGCTCTTAGATTCCTAAAATTTATGATAATTAGCTGTAATGATTTAGAACTGTTCTTATAATTGGACTTGGCAGCTTTCACCCCCTTCGATCGAAAAAGATGAGTAAGTCTTCTAATCCTAAGCCATGTCCACAACTTTTAGTTGTCGATGATTTCCCAGAAAATCTTCGTCTACTGAAAACTGTTTTGCAACAACAAGGGTATGAAGTTCGTTTAGCAGCTAATGGTAAATTTGCCCTCACCAGCCTTGACCATTTTCAACCCGATTTAATTCTTCTAGATATCATGATGCCTGAAATGAATGGGTATCTTTTTTGTCAAAGTCTCAAGAAAAATCCCCAAACTTCTGATATCCCCGTTATTTTCTTAAGTGCCCTTCAAGAAGGTATGGACAAGGCTAAAGCGTTTCAACTAGGAGGAGCTGATTACCTGACTAAACCCTTTCAAGTGGAAGAACTCTTAGCTAGGGTGAAACATCACCTTAAGTTGAGAGACCTACAGAGAGAGTTGAAGTTAAAAAATCAAGTTTTAGAGGTCAAAAATAAGGAGCTACAAAAAACTCAGAGAGAAATGAGTTTAATGCTAGATGTCACTAAAATTATTAATGATGTTCTGGACATTAATGCAGCAATTTCTCAGGTTTTAGAGCGAGTCTGTTCTCATATTGTTTGGGATCATGCAGAAGCGTGGGTTCCCAATCAGGAAGAAACGTTATTAACTTATACTCCTTGTCTAGAAGAAGGAGTTGCTCGGTTTCAAAATTTCCAGAAGAAAAGCGCACAGATAACCTTTACTCTGGATGAAGGTTTGCCCGGTAGAATTTGGCAATCTCAAAAACCCGAATGGATTAAGGATTGTTCTAATTGTGAAGATCGTTTATACATTCGCAAGAATTTAGCGAAACAGTCAGGATTTAAGTCTGTTTTTGGCGTGCCTATTATTTCTAATCAAAATCAAAAAGTTTTGGCTATTCTTGTTTTTTATAAATTAAATATTGAAAGTTGCAATGATGAATTGGTGGATTTAATTCAAGCCGTAGTTAATCAACTGGCTTCCCCTTTAGAAAAATCAAAGTTATATCAAAAACTAGAAAAAGTCAATCAAGAGTTAGAATACTTAGCCCATCGAGATGGATTAACTAAGGTGGCGAATCGGCGTGTTTTTGATTCTGTATTGGAACAAGAATGGTTGCGGATGAAACGTGAAAAAACTTGTTTATCCTTGGTTTTATGTGATGTTGATTTTTTTAAAAAATATAATGACTTTTATGGACACTTAAAGGGAGACGATTGTTTAATTAAAATCGCTCAATGTTTAACGAAAGCAGCCAGAAGACCAGGGGATTTAGTGGCTAGATATGGCGGAGAAGAATTTGCCATAATTTTACCCAATACCGATCCTAAAGGTGCGTCTGAGGTGGTGCGTTGTGTCCAAAAAGAAATTGCTAACTTGCAAATTCCTCACCAAACTTCTGAGATCAATCAATCTATCACATTAAGTTTAGGCATTAGCAGCGTAGTTGCTAAAGATATAGGCTCAAGCAAGTCTCTCATTAATGCTGCCGATCGCGCTTTATATGAAGCCAAACAATTAGGCAGAAATCAATTTTGCTATCAGCCTCTAAATGACTCATAAGTTAATCTGTTGTGACTTGAATAAATCTGTATTTTCTAAGGCATTAAAATGAGGTGTCATGAATCATAAACTCTGGAGGAAGTACAAAAAATTAGTGTTTGCGATCGGGGGGATAGTGATTGTCGGCTGGCTAATTTCTTTTCTATTCTGGGCATCATCTCCAGAGACAGTTCGTGTCAACAGTTCACCGGTATCTATTCATCGAGTTGCAGATAGGGGGTGTCCTGCGGTTGATTCAGCCCTAGAAAATAATCCGATCGCCGCCTTCTACGGAAAAGAGGCTTATCCCTGGAGTAATCAGTTACCTTGGGGTTGCGTTTATGATATCACGGATTTTCCTGGAGAAACCCGCGATCGCCAATTTGAGCAAGCCAAAGCCGCAGCCTTGGCACAGGGAGGAGGGGCGATCTATTTCCCGGCTGGAACCTATGAATTTACAGATGACTTGGTTTTAGACGATCGCATTATCCTTCGTGGAGAAACACCGCCGAGCGCCGAGGCAAAATCGGATGACTTCCAGCCTCCCTCCCGTCTGGTGTTCCCCCAATATCAACCCCAATTCTCTGGAGACGGAACCCCCAACGACACCGCATTTAAAACCATTCGCACCGCTCACCCAGAAACCGATAGCAATCTGGGATTAGTCTATTTAGACATCAATCGTGCAGGTGTGCAGATTAAACCGGATTTAGCCTCAGCCCAGAATCGTAATATCATTCTCTTTGGCCTTCGTAGCAATAATGTGGCTTATCCTGATGGTAGAGTGCCCGATCGCTCCTTCCAAGACGGTTGGATGCGGTTTAGCGATCGCTTTACAGCCAATTTGAAGGTGAATGGCTATGAAAACATTTTAGTCGCCAATAATCGCCTCAACGACCAGATTACCGATACTTACGAGCAACCGGGATATAAAGTTAAAAGCTTAGACAAGAAAACCATCATTACTTATTCTGAAGGCGATCGCGTCCCCTTTGATTATAGTGCCCATCATGGCATTGCCGTCAATCGCTCCGGCCAGTTCGAGTTAGCCGAAACTCCCACCACTCAACCGGGATTATTTCGCCAGGGAATTATCATCCGCGATAATTGGGTTTATCATACCATGCGTACAGGAATTCAAGCCTCTGGTCAAGGATTGATCGTGAAAGATAATGAAATTCACGATAAACAAGGAAAACAAGTCTGGAGTCACCCCACCGGATTAACCCAACCGAGAAATGCTAATACCTATGAAAATCGGGGGATTGATTGGTCAGGTCATCAAGTCACCATTGAAGGAAATGAGTATGAAGTTTATCGCCATCAAATTATGGAGAATCGCTATTGGAGCGTGGACGGAGAAGGGATTTTAATTCAAGAATGTTGTGGAGGGACTTCGGTTAATGGGGCAGTGATTCGGGGCAATCGAGGAAATGCGTATATTGGCATTTATAAAATTCCTGAGATTGAAAATGTGACCATTACAGATAATATCCTCTTACCCGCTCCCATTGGAGAGTCCAATATTTATGTCAGTGCTGACACCAATCGGGGCGAAAATCAGATGAATCATGTCAGAATTGAGAATAATCAAGTCCATGGCAATATTGTGGCTAAAGCTTCTCAAGGAGGGCGAGGAAATTCAATTATCAATAATCAGTCCACAGGTCAGGGAGTTTTAGAGTTTTCTTGTCAAATCTCCGTCAGGGGCAACCGGGGATTTGAGCAAAAAGAATGCTGGTGATGATGCTCTCTCCCTTCGGCTTCGCTAAGGACAGCACCCACAGGAGCAGGAGTCAGGGGATGAGGGGCAGGCCGTTTGGGGGATCTATAGCTAGTCTAAATGAATTGTGCAACAGGAAATGCCCTCTCCCTATATCCCTCTCCCAAGGGAGAGGGACTTCTGCTCCCCTTCTCCCTTCGACTTCGCTCAGGACAGCGCCTATATAACCTTGAATTCTCATTAAGAAATGGCACAAGCTGTTCTGAAATTTGATATAATTGCAGGTCGATCTATCTGATTCTCAAAACTCATTAGAACTACTCATTCTTTGCGAATGACTCCCACCCATGAAATCAATAAAAACCTTCCTGATTCTCAGTATAACAACTTTGTTTAGTGTGCTGGTTTTTTCTGCTTGTAGCCCAACCCAAACTCCAGACACTTTAGTTATGGGAACCTCTGCTGATTATCCTCCCTATGAATTTAAAGATAGTACAGGAGGAGAAGAACGGATTATTGGTTTTGATGTTGACATTGCCCAATATTTAGCGGATTCTCTGAATTTTGAGCTAAAAATTGAGGATATGAACTTCGATCGCCTCATTTCTGCCTTAGAAAACAATGAAGTAGATTTTGTCATGGCGGGAATGTCTCCCACACCAGAGCGCCAAGCTAAGGTAGACTTTACCGATCTCTATTATCAAGCTTCTAGTATTATTCTCATGCCCAGAGGGGCAAATCTTAACCTGAAAGAGGACGCACAAGGCAAGCGGGTGGGGGTGCAAGGGGGATCGATTCAAGCGGATGCAGCTAAAAAGATTACTGATATTGAGTTAGTAGAGTTTGATAAAATTGGGGAAATTATCCAAGCAGTGAAAGCCAAAACCCTAGATGCAGCGATTATCGAGTCCACGGTAGCGGAGCGCTATGCTTCCGCGAACCCGGATTTAGATTTTACCCAATCCTTTGACACCGAATCGAGTGGATCGGCGATCGCCCTTCCCAAGGGTTCACCCTATACCGAATCCTTTAATCAAGTCTTAACCGAAATGAAAGAGACTGGAAAAATCAAAGAACTCATCCAGAAATGGTTTAGCTAACTCAACCCTATTACCTATTACCCATTGCTCATTGCTTAAACGTCTCAAAATCTGGACTGCACTTCTGCCCCGTAAACTATCTTTACGGGTTATTTTAGTTGTGCCCTTTGTGCTGCAAGTTTCCTTAGCCGTCAGTTTAACCGGTTGGTTTTCCCTTCGCAATGGACAAAAAGCGATTAATCAAGTCACGACTCAACTGCGGGCAGAAATTACCGCTCGCATTGAGCAGGAACTCGCCACCTATATTCATGATTTATATTTAGTCAATCAAATTAATCAAGATGCCGTAACTCTCAACCTGCTGAATCTAGAAGATCCTCAGCAACTGCAAGCCTATTTTGGCAAGCAGTTACAAGCCTTTGAAGCGATTAGTGCGCTGAAGTTTAGCAGCGAGGAAGGGCAATTTTTAGGCTTAGAGCGATCGCCGGATGGATACCTGCTATCCTTAGCCAACCCAGACACAGAGCAAGCCTTAGAAACCTATGAACTCCATTCTTCTCAAGAAATCGGAGAACTCCTGTCATCCACCCCAGACTATGATAGCCGCCTAGAATTATGGTATGAGAATGCCATTCAAGCCGGAAAAGCCACTTGGGGAGGGATTTACACCCATCTCGGTTCAGAAACCCTAGCCACTACCGTCAATCAACCCGTTTATACCAACAAGGGCAAACTCTTAGGAGTATTTGGGGCGGAATTTCGACTCTCAGAAATTAGTGAATTTTTGCAAGCATTAAATATTAGTCCAGGGGCAGAAGCCTTTATTTTAGAGCGTTCCGGCTTATTAGTCGCCAGTTCCACCCTAGATCGTCCCTTTCTCGTCACCTATGGCACAACCTTAAGAATTCAAGCCACCAATACCAGCGATCGCCTCATTCAATCCTCTGCCCAATATCTGCAAGAAGAATTTGGCACTTTAGAAAACGTAAAAACCACGGAAAAATTGCAATTTTTGCTTGCAGGAGAGCGACAATTTTTACAAGTCACCCCCTTTCAAAATGCCCAAGGCATCGATTGGCTGATTGTGGTGGTGGTTCCAGAAGCCGATTTTATGCAGCAAATCAACGCTAATACGTGGATTACGATTCAACTTTGTGCGATCGCCCTCTTCGTCTCCCTTTTACTCGGCTTAAGAACCTCCCGTTGGATTACCCAATCCTTACATCAACTCATTCAAGCTACCGGGGCGATCGCCAAAGGCAACCTCAATCAACACTTACCCCACTTCTATCTGCGAGAATTAGAAACCTTGCGCCGTTCCTTTAACCAAATGTCCCAACAACTGCGCCAGTCTTTCCAAGCCTTAGAAACCGCCAACCAAACCTTAGAAGAACGAGTCGAAAAGCGCACCGAAGCCCTCAAACTCGAAAAAGAAAAAACCGAGCAAGCCCTACAGGAACTCAAGCAAACCCAAGCCCAACTCATTCAAACTGAAAAAATGTCCAGCTTGGGGCAAATTGTTGCCGGAGTCGCCCATGAAATCAACAACCCGATCAGCTTTATTTACAGCAACTTACCCCATGCCAAAGAATATTTAGAAGGATTGACCGAATTGATTGAACTGTATCAAAAATACCATCCGGAAGCCGCCGATGAAATCAATCAAAAAACACAAGACATTGACCTAGAATTTATTGTCGCAGATTTTCACGACTTAATGATCTCCATGCAAAGTGGAGCCGATCGCATCCAGAAAATCGTCTTAGGCTTGCGAAGTTTTTCCCGGTTGGATGAATCCGATCAAAAATGGGTGAATATCCAAGATGGATTAGAGAGCAGCTTAATGATTCTACAAGCTAATTTACAATCGATTCAAGTCATTGAAAACTATACCAGAGTCTCCAATGTATTTTGCTACCCCAGTGAAATCAATCAAGTCTTTTTCCAGATTCTAGAAAATGCCATAGATGCCCTATCTGAAGCTGATATTATCGATCCGACTCTATGGATTGAAACCCAAGACCTCTCAGAAGATCGGGTGCAAATTCGCATAGCTGATAACGGCCCGGGAATTGAAGAAAGCTTGCGATCGCGCATTTTTGATCCCTTTTTTACCACCAAACCCGTCGGCCGGGGAACCGGATTAGGTCTCTCCATTAGCTATCAAATTATTGTCGAGAAACATAAGGGTCAACTCCTCTGCAATTCCATCCCTGGAAAAGGAACCGAGTTCTTGATACAATTACCCATAAAATCGAGTTAATATCATTAATACAGCACTTTGCTCTGTTATGGAATACAGGGTTAAACACTCAAAACCTCTTGCCTATTGCCTTTTGCCTATTGCCTATTGCCTATTGCCTATTGCCTATTGCCTATTGCCTATTGCCT
>NZ_JAQOSO010000106.1 GCF_030068505.1 Roseofilum capinflatum BLCC-M114 | reverse complement strand
ATTGGGTGAGTCCCTTATTAAAGGTGCGCTTTGAGCTAACGGAAGCGGGGGAATTACAATTGTATACTCCCACGGGGGAGCGGTTTGCGACCTATGTAGAGGCGATCGCCCAACTGCAACAAGAACGGGAAAGAATTCAACAGTTAGAACAAGCCCAGCGCCAGGCGATCGCCCCGTTAGCAGCAATGGGACTTGATGCCGAGGCGATCGCCAACATCCTATCCTTACCTGTAGAAACCGTGCAAGATTATCTGCAATAAAATGAGGATAATTGATTTCCTTAATGTCCCCATTCTTCTATCATGGTTTCAGTTCATCCCCAAATTGAGTATCCAGAAAGCGACGGGTTACCCTTGGCTGACAATACGATTCAGTTTCGCTACATTACCACCATCCAAGGAGGGCTAGATGCTCTCTATGCCGACGATCCGAATGTGTTTATCGCTGGTGATTTGCTTTGGTATCCCGTAGAAGGGGATAATCAAACGCGCATGGCTCCAGATGTAATGGTGGCATTGGGTAGACCGAAAGGCGATCGCCGCTCCTATCGACAATGGGAAGAAAATAATATAGCTCCCCAAGTGGTATTTGAAATTGCCTCGCGCAGTAACACGCTCAAAGAGTTGGAAGAGAAAAAGCTGAAGTTTTACAACCGTTACGGAGTGCAAGAGTATTATCTGTTTGACCCGGATCGAGTAAAACTTAAAGGATGGATACGCCAGCCACAAGGAGAATTATTGCCCATTGCGTCAATGCAAAATTGGGTGAGTCCCTTATTAAAGGTGCGCTTTGAGCTAACGGAAGCGGGGGAATTGCAATTGTATACTCCCACGGGGGAGCGGTTTGCGACTTATGTAGAGGCGATCGCACGGGTACGGAATACGGTGCTAGAACTCGAACAAGAACAGGAACGCTCTCAGCAAGCTCTTTTAGAACTGCAACAAGAACGGGAAAGAATTCAACAGTTAGAACAAGCCCAACGTCAGGCGATCGCCCCGTTAGCAGCAATGGGACTTGATGCCGAGGCGATCGCCAACATCCTATCCTTACCTGTAGAAACCGTGCAAGATTATCTGCAATAAAATGAGGATAATTGATTTCCTTAATGTCCCCATTCTTCTATCATGGTTTCAGTTCATCCCCAAATTGAGTATCCAGAAAGCGACGGGTTACCCTTGGCTGACAATACGATTCAGTTTCGCTACATTACCACCATCCAAGGAGGGCTAGATGCTCTCTATGCCGACGATCCGAATGTGTTTATCGCTGGTGATTTGCTTTGGTATCCCGTAGAAGGGGATAATCAAACGCGCATGGCTCCAGATGTAATGGTGGCATTGGGTAGACCGAAAGGCGATCGCCGCTCCTATCGACAATGGGAAGAAAATAATATAGCTCCCCAAGTGGTATTTGAAATTGCCTCGCGCAGTAACACGCTCAAAGAGTTGGAAGAGAAAAAGCTGAAGTTTTACAACCGTTACGGAGTGCAAGAGTATTATCTGTTTGACCCGGATCGAGTAAAACTTAAAGGATGGATACGCCAGCCACAAGGAGAATTATTGCCCATTGCGTCAATGCAAAATTGGGTGAGTCCCTTATTAAAGGTGCGCTTTGAGCTAACGGAAGCGGGGGAATTGCAATTGTATACTCCCACGGGGGAACGATTTGCGACCTATGTAGAGGCGATCGCACGGGTACGGAATACGGTGCTAGAACTCGAACAAAAAGACCTAGAACTTGAACAAGAACAGGAACGCTCTCAGGAAATTCAAGAGGCACTACAACGGGAACGGGAGCAACTGCAACAAGAGCGAGAAAGGAATCAACAGTTAGAACAAGCCCAGCGTAAGGCGATCGCCCCCTTAGCAGCAATGGGACTTGATGCCGAGGCGATCGCCAACATCCTATCCTTACCTGTAGAAACCGTGCAAGATTATCTGCAATAAACCGTGCATTACGCTTGCAGTTCGTCCAAACGGGCGAGAACTTCTTGGGAATGAATAGCAGGACGAACGCCGGTAAAGGTGGCGCGGAGAATGCCATCGGGGTCGATAATAAACGTATGGCGCATGGAGATAAACCGTAACCAGGAACCATAGGCTTTGCTCACTTCCCCGGTAGTATCGGCGAGTAGGGGAAATTTTAAGCCTTCACTATCACAGAAATCGGCATGGGATTTGATGTCATCGGCGCTAATGCCTAAAATTTGCGTATTGCGCTCTAGGTATTCGGGTAAGTCTTGTTGAAACCGCCGTGCTTCTAGAGTGCAACCGGGGGTAAAGTCGGCAGGATAGAAGTAGGCTACTACCCATTGTCCTTGGTAGTCGGAAAGGGCGATTTCTCCATCTCCGGTATTCGTGGGGAGTTGGAAAGAGGGCGCAGGTTCGCCAATTTGGGGAAGTTTGCCTCCTAGGGCGAGGGTGGGGGTTGCCCAGGGTAGGGAGAGCGCCAGGAGCAGCACACTGCTGAGAATAAGGCGTAAGAGCGATCGCCGATTCAAGGGATTCATGGGTATTTATGTTTGATAAGAGTTCAATTGCACACTGTAGCAGTTTCTTTCTGAGGAGAGGGGGTGTACTCTTATAAAGTGGTGTACCCTAAAGGCAAGTCAATCGTGGCTCAAACCTATCGTGCGAAAATTTTTGTCACCCTGCGCCCTTCCGTTCTCGATCCGGCGGGGGTTGCGGTGGAGTCGGGCTTAAAACAGTTGGGATATGAAACCGTGGAAGGGGTGAGAATTGGTAAATATATTGATTTGAAACTGCAAGCAGAGGGAGAAAAAGAGGCTCAGGAGCAGCTCGATCAAATGTGCGATCGCCTATTAGCTAATCCCGTGATTGAAAATTATCGTTTTGATTTGATTCCAGAGTAGGGGGATACGTCATGAAGTTTGGGGTGGTGGTTTTTCCGGGTTCTAACTGCGATCGCGATATGGTGTATGTGCTGCGCGATGTTTTAGGCTGCCCAACCCAGTTAATTTGGCATCAAGAAACCACGTTAGACGATGTGGATGGGGTGGTACTGCCAGGGGGATTTAGTTATGGGGATTATCTGCGCTGCGGGGCGATCGCCCGATTTTCTCCTATTATGGGGGCGATCGTTGAACATGCCCACCAAGGCAAGCTCATTTTCGGCATCTGTAACGGATTTCAGGTGCTAACCGAGGTGGGATTATTGCCGGGAGCCTTAACGCGCAACCAAGGACTTCATTTTATCTGCGATCGGCCCACCTTAAAAGTAGAAAATAATCAAACCACCTTTACCCATTTATACGCCAAAGATCAGAAAATTACTCTGCCCATCGCCCACGGAGAAGGGCGCTATTACGCCGATCCTGAAACCCTCGCTAAAATTGAAGACAACCAGCAAGTTCTCTTCCGTTATGTGGGCGAAAATCCCAATGGTTCCCTCAATGACATCGCCGGAATTTGTAATCAGAAGGGCAATGTCATGGGTATGATGCCTCACCCTGAACGCGCCAGCGATCCCATCTTAGGCGGAACTGATGGATTAGCCCTATTTAAGGGACTCTTGGAAAGCTTGAATCATTGACAATTAACAATTAACAATTAACAATTAACAATTAACAATTACAGTGCGAAGTGCTATTTTGAAGCACGGCCTTCTATCGTCATTTCAAGCAGTTTTTCTAAGGCCGGATAGTTAATTTTAGCGTTGTGACGGGCATCTACGGGGATTTTTGTCACAATTTTAATTTTGTCGATTTGGGCGAATTCTAGGGCTGATTTGAGCTGGGAGAATTGATGTTCATCCGGGGGGTGGAGGGGATTTAATTCTAAAATTAGCCACCGTTGATGGTTGTGGCTGATGAGGGCGGCTCGTTTGATCGTCGAGAATTGATGGGCGATCGCCTCTACACTTAATGGATAGAGTATCCCTTTTTCATCCTCAATCTTGGCACGGGTGCGGCCGAGCAGCCATAAATTACCGTCACTGTCCAGATAACCGGCATCTCCGGTACGATGCCAAGGGGTGTTACCAACGCGAAATTTGGTTTCTAAATCTCCCTCTCCGTTCACATAACCGGGTAAAACATGGTCGCCACTGACCACAATTTCCCCAGGAGTCAGGGGGGGCAAGGTATAGTCAGCAAAGGCTTCGGGAGTGAGGGGAGCAATGGGTTTTCCCCAGGAGTCGGGTATAATTTTTAGGTTAATTTCGGCGATCGGATGGCCGGCAAAGAGTCCGCCAAGGGAGGATGGAGCAGAAGTAGGGTTACTGAGCGAAGTCGAAGTATGGGCGATGGGTTCGGCTTCCGTGGAGCCATACATGGGGATAATTTGGGCATGGGTGGCGCAGTGTTGCAGGCGATCGCACAATGAAGGAAAAACCGGAGCGCCCCCGGTAAACATACACTGGAAACTCTCCAACCGGATCTGATGATCTTCGCAGTAGCTCACTAAACGCTCTAGAAACGCCGGAGAAGCAACCGTACTACTGGGTTGATGGGTTTGAATTTGCCGCACAATGGGAACAGGATTAATAAACCCCGGTTTTCTCAAATCCCCCGCAGGAATCAGACTCGTGACTCCAGAAGCCAGATTAGCCAAAATAAAGACCGGCAGTGTGGTTAAATCGATCGCCCCCGGTTCATGATGAAGATGACGCGCTAACACTTCATGCTGGGTGAGCAGAAAGCCATGGCTACGCAAAGCCGCTTTCGGTTTTCCCGTGCTACCACTGGTAAACGTCAGCAGAGCAGGGGTTTCAGCCGTTGCCGGGTAGAGCGTCGGGGAAGGGGAATAGGCGCGGAAACGATACCAATTTTTCAACCCTGGAAGGGAAATATGAGGAACCAACTTCAAAGGAATTTGCCGCAGTGCCGGAGATTTCAACAGGAGCAAACTGGCTTTTGGAGTCGCCAAAAGCGCTTGAGGGGGCGCTATTTCGCAACAGTTTTCTAGATGGGTTTGCCCGGCACTTGGATCGACAAACATAGCAATAATGCCCAATTTGAAGACTGCAAGCAGAGCAATGTAGAGATCGATAGACATAGGCAAGAATACCAGGACGCGATCGCCTGGGTTTAGCCCCAAATCTTGCAAATAAGCAGCCCCACAACTCGAAGCGCGATCCAATTGGGCAAAGGAAATCGACTGTTTCTGGGTGATAATCGCCGGGCGATCGCCCGACTGAGTACAGGGTTCTTGCAGACGCTCTTGGAGACGATGGGCAATATTCACCCTCACACCTCCTCTAACCATTGGGGAGGATTAATAATCAACTCTGCGGCGCGATCGTGATCCAAAGGTTTAGCGAAAAAATAGCCTTGAGCCGTCTCACAGCCAAGAGCTTGTAATTGTTTAATTTGGTCTAGGGTTTCCACTCCTTCGGCAGTCACATCCATCCCCAATTGGTGAGCCAGAGTAATAATCGCTTCCACAATTTTCAGATTATCTTCATTGCGATCTAAGTCCCCAATAAACGAGCGATCGATTTTCAAGGTATCCACCTTCAAGCGCTGGAGATAACTCAGAGAAGAATACCCCGTACCAAAGTCATCCAAACACACTCGGATTTGCCGGTCTCGAAACTGCTCGATCAGCACTTCTGATTGATCGTTTTCCATAATCACGCTTTCCGTGATTTCCAGCTTGATTAAGTTACCATCAATTTCCACCGCTTGCAAGATTCGATCCAATTGCTCGATCAAATCTGCTTGTAAAAATTGCTTAGTTGACAGGTTAATACTAATGGCGATCGGAAAATGGTTGAGATACAATTCTTGCCAAATTCGCAATTGTTGACAGGCTTCTTTTAAGATCCAACGACCGATGGGGACAATTAATCCCGTCTCTTCTGCCGCCGGAATAAATTCGTTGGGCGGAATAAATCCTCGCTCTGGATGCTGCCAGCGAACCAAGGCTTCAAACCCGGATATTTTACCCGTGGTTAAGGACATAATCGGTTGATATTGCAGAAAAAATTCATGGCGTTTTAAGGCTTGCCGTAAATCCATCTCTAGCCGCAGCAAGGATACGGCATTGGCGTGCATCGCTGAGTCAAAAATCTGATAGCTTCCTTGTCTTGACGCTTTTGCCCGGTACATCGCCGTTTCTGCATCTCGAAGAATATGTTGAGGAGGGCGTTCTTCTCCCATATAGAAGGTAATCCCGGTACTAATATTCAGGTATACTGTATGTTGATCGACATGGAAGGGAGCGATAAATTCTTGATGGATTTGTTCAGCAATTTCTGTGACTTCTTCTAAGTTGCGAATCTCTTCAAGTAAAATCGAAAATTCATCACCGCCTAAATGGGCTAAAGTATCAATTAAACGGGTTGAATTTTCTAGACGGCGAGCCATAGCAACGATCAATTGATCTCCAATCGTATGGCCTAATGAGTCGTTGATCACTTTGAAGCGATCGCCATCAATAAATAAGACTGCAAATCGATAATCCGGTTGATGCTTTTGCCGACTGACTGCATCTTCTAATCGCTCTAAAAATAAAGTCCGATTAGGTAAGCCAGTTAAGTTATTATAATAGGCCTGGTGATGCAGCCGTTTTTGCACTTTGTGACGTTCAATAATTTCTTTTTTGAGTTCTTGATTGGCCTGCTCTAGTCGGGCGGTTCTCTCTTGAACTCGTCTCTCTAGTTCTAGGTTCAGTTGTTCAACTTCAGCTTGTGCCGCTTTGCGATGACGAATTTCTTCTTGTAAATAAGTTTGTTGTTTTTTGAGCTGCTTAGTTAACCCCTGAATTTTGAGTTGTGTTTTTAAGCGAATAATGGTTTCCGGATCATTATATCCACTAAAAATACAATCTAAAACGCCCATCGAGAGTAATGTTTCTAATTGAATTTCCAATCGAGTATCGGCGATTAACACAACTGGAATATCAGAGGTTTTGAGATTTTCTTTCAGCTTTAAGCAAAGATCGTAATCTTGTGAGGTAATCTCATGGACTTTGAGAATAATCAAATCCGGCTGAGTCGATCGGGCAATCATCAGCGCCATTACGGGATTAGGTATATGACGCAGGGTATATCCTTCTTGACCTAACCAATGCTCTAAATCCTCGAATCCTTGGGATTGGGGATCGATCAGTAAGATATTTCCAAGTGGTAAAGAGGATGGCATCCGATCCATTTGTTGACTGGCAGATGGATATAATCTAGACACGAAAGAAGAAGATAACAACATTCAGGAGTAGTGGGAGGATGGAGGGGGAATTGATGGATCTAGCGATCGCCGCATAGTTTCTTCTCCCATAATTTTACTCCCTTTGGAGCTAACACCTGCGAAAAGTAAACTTGAGTTCAAATTCTCTCTAAATTTTAAAATACTCCGAATGCTCCTGACATCTTCTGTTATTCTATACCTCCTAGGCGTAAAGCAGAGAACAGCATTACGGTTCTGTGCGATCGCTCACCCAACCGTCGATAATCTCATATCCCCAATGGGGATGGGCTGCTAACAGGCGTTGAGCGGCTTCTATTTCGCCGATCGCGCACAAGTCGATCAGCTTTTGATATCCTTCTTGTTTTTCCAGCTCTCGCTGCTCCTGAGCCTGTTTTCGGCGCTGCTCAGGGCTGCTTTTGGGTCTTCCTGGAAGCAGAGGATCGATTTGGTGCAAGGGTTCCATGGAATGGGGAATGGGGAATAGGGAATGGGGAATGGGGAATGGGGAATAGGCAATCTTTCCCCATCTCCCTAAAAGGGTAACGAAGGCTGTACTTGGTTATCAATAATCTCATATCCCCATTCGGGATGCTGCTGGAGTTGCTGTTTTACCCAACTGCGTCCGAGGGGACTTTGATAGGCTTTTTGCAGTTGTTCTAGGGAGGGGGTAGCCTCTGGTTCAGGAGCAGGTTCAGAGGCGGGTAAGGCGGTAGGGGTAGACACTTGTAATAATTTCTCCATCACCTGTTCTTTGGTAATTTCGGGTCGTTGGGTGAAGGAGGGGGGTAAATAGGGGGTGGTTAAGCCTTTTTTCTTGGCTTTGAGGGCTTCATCGGCGAGGCGATCGCACTTTCGCAAGAATCCTTCCCATAGATCTTGAGCCAATACGGGTTTTCTCAGATCTGCTCGCGCTCTAGAAACGGCGACTTCTAGGGGTTCTCCTTTCTGCACATAGTATTGAATGCGTTCTTCTTCAAAAGCAGGATAGGGCACACCGGTTTCAATTTCCCAGTCCCGTTTGACCTGCTGACTCGACCCCAAGGGAATATTTTGAGTAAATTCATCCCAAAAAGGGGAAATCATGCCTTTGGTGAGTCCATCAACAATCTTAAACATCCATCCCGATGGATTGTCTAAACCTTTTTGTTTGGCATAGTCCAGCAGTTGGCGCTGAAATGCTTCTAATTGTTCTGGGGAGTTCCAAGGGCCGGTAAATTGATAATTAGGAGTAACAGGAACGGCGATCGCCTGACGTTTAACTGGAAAATAGCGATCGGCAGCCGGAGCAGTAGAGGCAGGAGATTGTCCACCCTGAAGCGCTGCTTCTAGGCGCTCCCAATTTAAGCGCACATCCACCACACCCTCTTTACCCGGTACTTGGCGCTCTTCTAATAATCCTTTTTGGGCTAACTGTTGGCGAGCAAGCTGCTGTTCTGCCTCAGTTAAACCAGTCTGAGCGGTTATATCTTGTGGGTTAAGTCTAGTCCAGTTGGGGGAGCGATCGCCTAATTGCTGCAAAATATGCCAGGCCAAAACAGCACCCACCACCCCACCTGTCGCCGCCGCCAGTTGGGGATAATAGACTTTAGGATCTGCTAAATTTTGGCAAAATTGAGCAAAATTCATCGCTAACCTGAATCGAAAAAAACTCTTCTTAACCTCCTCATATCAAGTCCGGTTTCCGCAAGCGGACATGAAAATTTGTTAAGAAGCGGGC
>NZ_JAQOSO010000105.1 GCF_030068505.1 Roseofilum capinflatum BLCC-M114 | reverse complement strand
AAGATGAAGGTGTGCCCTCTTCCCCCAACCCCTTCTCCCACGGGAGAAGGGGAGCAGAAGTCTCTCTCCCTGGGGAGAGAGATTTAGAGAGAGGGCACAACCCTGGGCAAGATGAAGGTGTGCCCTCTTCCCCCAACCCCTTCTCCCACGGGAGAAGGGGAGCAGAAGTCTCTCTCCCTGGGGAGAGAGATTTAGAGAGAGGGCACAACCCTGGGCAAGATGAAGGTGTGCCCTCTTCCCCCAACCCCTTCTCCCACGGGAGAAGGGGAGCAGAAGTCTCTCTCCCTGGGGAGAGAGATTTTCCTTCGGACATGAAAGAGAGAGGGCAAGATGTCAGTCAATTAGCCGGAGCCAGGCGAATGATTCCCGAAGCTCTACTGCAACGAGCAAAAGAA
Source organism: Roseofilum capinflatum BLCC-M114 (assembly GCF_030068505.1). Taxonomy (NCBI): domain Bacteria; kingdom Bacillati; phylum Cyanobacteriota; class Cyanophyceae; order Desertifilales; family Desertifilaceae; genus Roseofilum; species Roseofilum capinflatum. The sequence goes on along the minus strand of NZ_JAQOSO010000105.1, from coordinate 9,101 downwards.
CTTCGCCAAAGTCAAACCCCGGCAGAACAAATATTATGGGAATGTTTACGAGCGAAACGGTTGCAGGGGGCCAAGTTTAGGAGGCAACATAATATTGGTCAATGTATTGTCGATTTCTATTGCCATGGGGCGAAGTTGGTGATTGAAGTCGATGGGGGAATTCATGAACAGCAAAAAGAGCGAGATGCAGATAGGGATAATTGGTTCGCTGACCATGGATTTCGGGTTTTGCGTTTTAAGAATGAAGAGGTTAGGGAGAATTTGATTGATGTTTTAGCGAGAATTGCCCTCTCCCTAAATCCCTCTCCCACGGGAGAGGGACTTACATTCCCCTCTCCTGCGGGAGAGGGGCTAGGGGTGAGGGGCAATGCTGGGGATGAGGAGCTGGAGATGAGGACTATCACCAAACTGGATATCTTCCACTATACCTATGCCGTTCTCCATAACCCCGACTACCGGAAAAAATACGAACTCAACCTGAAGCGCGACTTTCCCCGACTGCCGTTTTATGATGACTTTTTCCAATGGGCAAACTGGGGACAACAACTCATGTATCTGCACCTGAATTATGAAACCCTCGAACCCTATCCCCTGGAGCGGGTAGATATTCCCCTCAAGGAAACCCAAACCTATCAACCGAAACTGAAAGCCGACAAAACGAAACACGAAATTATCCTCGACAATATCACCACGCTGAAGCAGATTCCCCCAACTGCGTGGGACTATAAACTCGGCAACCGTTGCGCTCTAGAATGGATACTCGACCAATATAAGGAAAAGAAACCCCGCGATGCTACGATTCGGGAAAAGTTCAATACCTATCGCTTCATGGACTATAAGGAAACAGTGGTTGATTTGCTCTTGCGCGTCTGTCGGGTGTCGGTGGAAACGATGAAAATAATTGAGGAAATTTCTGCGGTCAAGGGTTGACAAAAGGAAAAAAGTGCGCCATAATGGAAATGGTGACTAAAAATATTTTATAGCAGTTTTCGCTGTTATGAGGTACATAAATGACTGTTTTGAACCATAGCTAAAATGGCTCAAAGTGCTACCCAGTCTGCTGTTTTCCCCCCATCCCCCCATCACAGCGCGAAGTGCTGTATGTGATATTACTCATTACCCATTACCCTCAAACTGCGTTGAATTCAAAACAGCCCCGCGCAAATAGGCATCGTTTAACCGAACGCCGATGAAATTAGCGCGACTTAAATTAGTCCATCTCAGATCTGTTTGATACAAATCTGCATCCTTGAAATTTGCCCCCCATAAATAGGCTCCTGCTAAATGGGCTGCACTTAAATTGGCTTCCCTGAAATCGGCTCGATGGAGATGGGCGTTAATCAACTCTGTATGATGCAAAACGGCATTGATGAGAACTGCTTCACTCAGGTTAGCTTCGAGACAATGGGCATAACTTAAATTAGAGCGCCTTAAATTGGTATTGCTTAAATCTGCATCCTTAAGATTAGCTCTCATAAGATTGGCTCCGCTCAAATTTGCCCCGCGCAGATTTGCCCCTTCTAAATTGGCTTCGGTTAAATCTGCGCCCATCAAATTCGCCCCGCTTAAATCTGCTGTGCTTAAATCTGCCTGTTGGAACTGGGTTCCTATGGCTTGACTTTGGGTTAAGCAAGCCTGCTTGAACAGGGCGCAAGAGGCGATCGCCCCACTCAAAGACGCTTGATGGAGATTCGCCCCTTCCAACTCCATGCGCCCTAGATTGGCTCGTCTTAAATCCACGCCCCCTAAATCAATCCCTGGGAGCCGATACCCCCCCAAATCTGTCTCACTCAGATCCGGAGTAATCTCTGGATAAGCCCTTTTCCACTTATGCCAGGTCGGAATGCCACGATACAAAACTGCTAAATGTTCAGAATTCGCCATAACCACTTACTTCTATCACTTATTGATATCACTTATTGAGTATCAGGGGGAGGATTTTCCCGTCCCGAAATATTCTCGATCGCCGCCAGAGCTGCTTGAGAAGCCGCAATAATATCCCGTTCTTCGCCCCCCAGATAGAGACGACCAAAAATCCCCACCGCTTGTATTTGCAAAATATTAATCAGTGCCGCCTTTTCCGACTCATTGGCTGCCAAAGCTGCATAGGCAGCCGGTTGCACCTCCAAAACATAGAGGGTTTGCCCGGATAAAATCATCTGTCCGCGACGGTTGCGGTTAATCAATTGGGTTTGGTGGGGATCGATATTGCGGATAATTTGGCTCGAAATCACACGGGGTTTGAGGCGATCGCGCTCTTTCACCCCCAAAGCATCTAAAATCGCCTGTCCTGCTGCCCGCGTTTCCCCCTGACTAGCTGAATGAATCTCCAACAGTCCATAGAGTCGTTCTACAAACTGGACTGCTGGGCGAACCCGCGTCGCCTTCAGCGCCACATCCGTAATCCGATTAATTTCAATCCCTGGGGCAACCTCAACCCACAGCGACGTATCTCCCGGTAAAGGAAGAAAGCCTAACGCCACCGTACCAATATAGGCAGCGTGCTGGGGTTGCAGGTTATCAATAAAAACATAGCTTCGTAATTCCGTAGCCAAAATCCAGAATACTCCCGATTCAGTCTCCCTAGACATTCAATCATACAGCGCTTCGCACTGGTAATGGGGAATGGGGGAATGGGTAAGATCTCCAATAAATCATCACCCATTCCCTATTCATGAAAAAGCCAACCAATAAATACAGCCATTTCACCGCCATTGACCGTCAATTCCTATCTTTTCCAGGGCGGTTTTTATTAGAAAGAAAGTTATTGCAAGGTCAGATCCTAGACTTTGGCTGTGGGTTGGGTAACGATGTCAAACTCCTATCTCAACAAGGATTCCAGATTCAAGGCTACGATCCTCACTATTTTCCCGCCTATCCCCAGCATAAATTTGATACCATTCTTTGCTTTTATGTTCTTAATGTCTTGTTCCCTGAAGAGCAAGCCACTGTGATGATGGAAGTCTCTCATCTCTTGAAACCGGGAGGAAAAGCCTATTATGCCGTTCGGCGAGACATTAAAAGAGAAGGCTTTAGACAACATTATGTGCATCACAAGCCGACCTATCAATGTATGGTTAAATTGCCCTTTCAGTCTATGTACAGTGATGAATCTTGCCAAATCTATAAGTATGTTCACTATAATCATCAAAGACATTCTAGCGATCGCTGCATTTTTTGCAATCCCCGCAAAAGTTTAAGGTTACTCACAGAATCCGCAACCGCCTATGCCCTGTTTGACGGTTACCCCGTGAGTAAGGGTCATGTGTTGATTGTACCCAAACGTCATATTGGCAATTATTTTGAATTGCCCTTTAAGGAACAATCCGCTTGCTGGTTTATGGCGAATAAAGTACAAGAGCTATTAATTCAAGAATTTCAGCCCGATGGATTTAATGTAGGCATTAATGTCAACCATGCAGCAGGTCAAAAAATGGGCCATGCCACCATCCATATTATCCCTCGCTACCAAGACGATACACGGGGACATCGAGGCGGAATTCGCCATGTATTGCCTAAAAAGTAAGGTTACCGGCTCTACTCCCTCACCCATCCCTAGGGCGATCGCCCTTTTCCCAGCCTCGAATTTCGGCTAGGGTATAGAGGGGACGGCCTTTGACTTGTTCGTAGATGCGCCCGATATATTCCCCTAGAATGCCGATGCTGACGAGTTGTACGGCTCCCAGAAAGAAGATGGCGATCAGGATAGTGGCAAACCCGGTGAGGGGTGCGGTGGGGGCGACAATGCGCCAATAGAGGACGAGTATAGCCATGAAAAGGGCGATCGCGGCTGCGGCTAAACCGAGATAAGTCGAGAGACGCAGGGGAACCTTAGAAAAAGAGACAATCCCATTAATCGCCAGGGATAGGGACTTAGCAAACGTATATTTCACTTCACCGGAAAACCGGGGACTACGCTCGTACAAAATCGCCGTTTGCTCGAAGCCAATCCAAGCTCGCAAACCTCGAATGTAGCGATCGCGCTCTGGCATCTGATTCAACACATCCACCACGCACCGATCCATCAAACAAAAATCCCCCGTATCCGTCGGAATCTCCACATCCGCCAAATATCTCAGCATCCGATAAAATAAATAAGCCATCCATCGTTTGCGCTTTTTTTCTTGATATCGGCGCGTTCTTTGGGCATAAACCACCTGATACCCTTCTTGCCATTTTTGCACCATTTCCGGAATTAACTCCGGCGGATCTTGCAAATCCGCATCCAAAACAACCACCGCTTCCCCCCGCGCATAATTCAACCCCGCAGTCACCGCAATTTGATGACCAAAATTCCGTGCTAAACTAAGATAGCAAACTCGCTTATCTCTCTGATACAATTCCCGCAACAGACGTAAAGAAGCATCCGTACTGCCATCATTAACTAAAATCACTTCGGTCTGTCCCTCTAAGTTTTCCATCACTGAACAGAGACGGTTATAGAGTTCAGGAATAGTATTTTCTTCATTATAAATGGGCACAATGAAGGAATAAGTAGGCTTGACAAACGGTTCCATCTGTATTTACAATTTATCCTTATATAAAATCCGGTTAATTGGAAAAGACAAGCGGGCATCTTGCCCGCACTATTGGAAAAGACAAGCGGGCAAGATGCCCGCATTCCTCCAATTCTTTGATATTACTGGAGTGGGAGCATCTTGCTCCCTGGATTTTTAATTATGTCAGAAGAAACTTTAAAAAAAGAACGAGAATTTCACGATCAATGGGCCGCCACCATTGATATTGACCAAATTCAGGTAGCCGATTATTTTGAAGCTTGCACAGCGCCGGAAAATCGGTTTATTTTAAATCATTTGGGAGAGGTGAAAGGCAAAACCCTATTAGATGTGGGCTGTGGAGCGGGAGAAAATAGCGTTTATTTTGCCCAAAAAGGCGCTCACTGTGTGGCTTCTGACTATTCTCCGGGCATGGTGGAAGTGGCGTTAAAATTAGCAGCAAAAAATGGGGTGGAGATTGAAGGGCATGTGGGCAATGCCATGGCGTTTGATTTTCCCGACGATAGTTTTGATATTATTTATGTGGCCAATCTTTTGCATCATCTTCCCGATGTACAAGGGGCGCTCAAAGAATGTCATCGGGTGGTGAAACCAGGGGGAAAGGTCTGTTTTTGGGAACCCTTAAAGCATAATCCAGTGATTAATGTTTATCGGCGCATGGCGACTGAAGTCCGCACGGACGATGAGCATCCTTTAGATATTAACATCATCCCGTTTGTCGAGTCCTTGTTTTCTGAAACTCAATGGGATACCTTTTGGATTGCTACCTTGTGGATTTTCCTCCGTTTTTATCTGATTGAACGAGTGAACCCCAATGAAGAGCGCTATTGGAAAAAGATTATCCTAGAAAAGGAGCGATTGGAGCCAGAATATCGGCGATTGGAACAGATGGATGGGTGGCTAAAACAGATTCCTGGAATGAAGCGCATGGCGTGGAATTTAGCGGTAGTAGCCACCAAATAATATCAAATCCGATGAATGGGAAAAGAGAAGCGGGCAAGATGCCCGTACTCCTCGAATTCTTTGATAGGACTGGAGTGGGAGCATCTTGCTCCTTAGATATTTAACTAGGGTATTTCAATAGTTTCCCTATTCCCCATTACCCATTCCATCCCCACCAAGGACTGACTTCTATCCCTCCCATAGGAGTCAAGACGACTCGGAAAGAGTTCAAATTTGTATTTTCAAAGTCAGTCACTAAACTTAGATCTGACAATGGGGTATTGTTTACCCAATTTTGAGCTTCTGGAGAAGTGGGAAGATAACCGGTAATTATCCCTTGAGAATTAACAAAAACACGATAGATCAGTCGTTGCTTAAATTTGGGATTTTCTTGCCACCCCTGATCGAGTTGGGTATAGACTTTTTGATTTAAATCAACTTGAGAGAGAACCATAGATGGGATATATTCAAAATTTTTAACCGCGCTCATGGCTTCCGGTTCTGGATGTTCTATTAACACCCATTGGGTTAAATCCAAAACATAGTGACTAACCAAAGTAATCCGCTCATAAGACATAAAATAAAAGTGCAGTTTATGGGGATTCTGGATATCCCGATGAATCACTAAGCCATTAATGCCGATATCCTGGCGGTAATTCATGGCTAGATTGTATCCATCAAGCATGACGCTAAATAAAGGACTCTTGTGGGGAGGATTTTGTTTCAACTGTTGATAATTTTCCGTAAACGGAGGCGCGAATCCAATGGGAATATAAAGTCCCTGATCGTACCGATCCGTGGAAACTTGGGGAATTTGATGCCAATCGAGTCCACTGAGGATAAATTTACGAATTTTCCCGGATTGACTTTTGAAGATTAATTCTAATTCTAATAAGTCTTGATCTGCTAAAGGTGATTCAATGGTTTTAGCTGTGGCACTCTGCAAATGGGAAATCTGACTATACTGGGTTGTCCAGAGCTGATCGGGGTTATAAATGCCTGGAGGAACAAAGGTGTGAAATTGGGGATTGGCTTGACGCAAGTCTTCCCAGGTTTTAATGGAGTCTAGGGGTTGATTGAAGACCATGAGGTTGGCTTTGCCCCGTTGCTCATTGAGGGCGAGAATATTCTCGTTGTTCAAATCTTGAGCATCAATGAGATAGCGACGTTTCACTGTGCGTAGGGAGTCTAAATCAAAGGGCATTCCACGATGGAAATTAAATCCGGGCCAAGGTTCGATGGATGGGGCATAGTTCCAATAGGGAACGCCATTGAGTTCACTAACTAGGCGAGCATAGGCTCCTTGGGGAAAATCAAAATAGCCTTGATAAATTTTTTGTTGCCCGTCTGGAGTTTGGGCAAAAAGGGCTAATTCCCAGTAGCCTGCACCCAAGCAATTATTGGTGAGGGAGATGGAGATATCTTGGGCATCATACCCCATGAATCGATCGGGGAGATGAATTTCTGGGGAACCAGCCGGAAAAATGACCCGTTGTCGATTAAATTCCCGTTCTGTGAGAAACCATTGGGTTAAGGCTTGATTTCCATGAAGAGAGGCAGGAATTTGGGGAATCATTAATTGCAGATCGATAGAGTTTAAGAGAATGGGGGTAGATTGTCCATTTTGGCTGATTTCAAATTTGATGTTATAGAGAGAATCTGAGGTGCGATAGAAACTAATACGTTTGCCAACTAGGTTAGAGCTGCTGATGGGTTCAGTGTTGAGGGGAATCTGGGTTAAGTTAAAATTGCTGTAACGCAGATAGACGGCTCCGGCGATCGCACTTAAACTGAGTAAAGTAGTGGCGATCGCTGCCCAGATCGCCCCTGGGGGTAAGTTCCAGACATACTCAACGCTCTGAAGGGTTTGAGAACGTTGCGGTTGAGGTGCAGGTAAATGGGTGGTCACGATCGAATCCTCCAGATTATCTAAACCTATATCGGATAGGTCAATCCTAGAAATTTTGAGGCTTGAACCACTTGGATCAAATCGCCTAAATTGGCTGGAACTCTAGTACCAATCGAATTTAGTTCTAAAGAACTATTTGACTTTCACATAAATGTAGGCCTGAGATCCTCGGTTCTGTGAAAACCTTCCCGTAAGATCGAAACAGGTTCACCAATTTGTGCAAGATCAGGATCGGGGGAAGCCATGGCCCGTTTTTTCAAATGGAACTCTTATTTTAATCATCCATTTTATCTTTTACTTTACTTAGAATGGATTTTACTGGGAATTGCGGTGTTAGCCACGTTTGCACCGCCTCCCCATGTTCCTCCTCTTCGCCCTCCCCATGGTTTGGGAATGCCGCCACCCCCTCCCCGAATGCCATCACCCCCTCGACATTCCAGCCGGTTTATTCCTGGAATTCTCGCGAGTATCGGTACTTTGGGCTTAATGGGTTTGCGTTTACCCGAAACCCATCACCCCTTGATATATCAAGTCCTGTATACAGCTTTGGGGTTTGGTTTGAGCGGGTTGGCAGTGGTGTTTGGGGGACGGGGAGCTAACTTTTTTTCGGCGCTCTTGCTGGTGGTGGTGATTCGAGGGTGTTTAATGTTTCCCTGGCGCGGACGGGTGATAGTGGCGCTGGTGGCTTATGTTTCGTTTCTGGGGATGTTGGTGGGAACGATTCTGAAACGGATGGGATTTTTTCGCTATTTGTCCCAGGATATGAATCAACCGGCTGATATTATGGATTTCTTGTCTGGGCGATCGCAAGGTTTTATTTTCCATTTAACGGTAAATTCGGCACTCCTGTTTGCCTTAGTTTTAGTCTTTGTACTGTTGTTGGTGGGGGCACTACTGAGTGAAAAGCACAGTCGAGAAGATTTAACCCATGCCCATCGGCAACTGCGCCAATATGCCCTCTTGGTGGAAAATCAAGCGGCATTGCAAGAGCGAAATCGTATTGCTCGTGAGATTCATGATTCTGTGGGCCATTATTTAACGGCTCAGAGTATTCAGTTGGAGAATGCGGTGGTGTTTTTAGCCCAAGATCCACCCAAGGCTCAGGGATATGTAAAGGAGGCGCAACGGTTAGGAAAAGAAGCGCTTAAGGATGTGCGCCATTCTGTCTCTGCTTTGCGGGCCGATCCGTTGAAGGGGAAGACGTTGGAAGCTGCATTAAGGGAGTTATTACAAGAGGTGAAACAGACGACGGGAATTCGGCTTGAGTCTAAGTTTAAGGTGAAGTCGGCTGTCTCTCAAAAATGTTCGACAGCTCTGTATCGGGTGGTGCAGGAGGCGCTGACGAATGTGGCCCGTCATAGTCAGGCGACGCGGGTACAGGTATATGTGATGGAGGTGAGTGGAATGGTGTGTTTGCGTTTGCAGGATAATGGGCGAGGGTTTGAGCGGGATCTCAATTCTACGGGGTTTGGCCTGCAAGGGATGCAAGACCGAATTCAGGCGATCGGAGGGCGGTTTGAGATCAAGAGTGAGATGGGGAAAGGGTGTCAGGTTGAGGCGGATATTCCCATGAGTTAGATCTGAAAATACTATATAGCAAACCTAAATGAGTTATGTAATGGCTACCCCTCATCCCCCAGCCCCCTTCGGCTACGCTCAGGGCAAGCCTTCTCCCAAGGCAGGGGGTTTTCAAAGTCCGGGGCAATCTTTAAAAGAAAAGTGAACTTTTCCCG
>NZ_JAQOSO010000104.1 GCF_030068505.1 Roseofilum capinflatum BLCC-M114 | reverse complement strand
CGAGACCAACGAATGGCTAAGGGTTCTTTACATTTGGCTAAATAGATTTGACCTTAGAGAAGATGTTTGAGCGTAATCGATTCTTTCTTGTCGTTGATACCAAGCCTGAGTTCTTTCATGGAGCGCTTTGTTGTAAACTAATCTTACACAACCCAAAGTTCGCCGCAATAGGGACTCTTGCTCTAAGGTTGGGTAAAATCGGTAGTTAAATGCTCTTTCCATGTTGGAGTCAAAGGATTTTTTACAGGGTAGCACCTAAGATGTAATTGTGGTAGCCTATGGTTAGTAAAGCCGCCCTGGAAGGGCGGGGTTTCAGACCCAATTTTTCTGATGAGCTTTATGGCTACCCGTCATACCTTATCCACCGATCAACTGCAACTCTCCTACCTGCAATGGCATTCCGGACAAGAACCCGTTTTGTTATTGCATGGGTTAGCCGATCACGCCCTAGTCTGGTCAACTTTAGCCACCTCTTTAGGGCCAGAATTTCATTGTATTGCCCCCGACTTGCGCGGCCATGGCGAAAGTGATAAACCCGAAACTGGATATACCTTTCATCACCTGATTGCCGATTTAGAAGGCTTAATGGAGCATCTGGGATGGGAAAGTGCCCATATTGTCGGTCATTCCTTTTCCGCCAAATTTCTCCCCCTCTGGGCCAGTCAAAACCCAAAACGCTTTCGGAGTATGACCCTAGTCGATCCCTTTTTTATCGATCAAATTCCCCGGATCTTTGAAGTCACCTTTCCCTTACTCTATCGCGTTCTCCCCTTCCTACAAGGCATGGGGCCATTTAGCAGCTACGAAGCAGCCAAAGCCAAAGCCAAAACCCTCAAACAATACCGGGGATGGAGTGATTTACAACAACAAGTTTTTCAAGAAAGTATAGAGTCTAAACCCGATGGAACCTGGGGAAGTAAATTCACCGTTGCTGCTCGCAACCAGATTTTTAAGGAAGTGATGCAAGTTGCTGGACTAACCCAAAACCTAGACATCCCCACCTTATTGATTACTCCAGACAAAGGACTCAATCGCACAAGCTGGCAATTAAAACCCTACCAAACTTATCTGCATCCTTTAAAGATTGAAACCGTTCCTGGTAACCATTGGGCCTTTTTAGTTGAACCAGAACCGTTTAACCTAGTTTTAGGCAATTTTTTGCAGACTCAGAAATTTAACGATCACTCTTGATTTTCCAGTAAATTGAGTGCCTTTTCTCCATCCATAGGGCGAGAAAAAAAGTAGCCTTGTCCCCATTCACAACCGAGTTCAGACAATATTTTCAGTTGTCCTAATGTTTCTACGCCTTCTGCAATCACTTGCATATTTAAGTGATGGGCTAAATTAATAATTGTCCTGACAATATCCGACTGTTCTCCATCTTCGCCCATGTTACTCACAAAGGACTTATCAATTTTGAGAATATCTAAGGGAAATCGATGTAAATAACTTAAAGATGAATATCCTGTACCAAAATCATCCATGCAGAGTTTAATTGAGCGTTGTTTTAATTGACTTAAGACTTGTTTGACATACTCAGCATTGTTGATAATCATACTTTCCGTAATTTCTAACTTCAAATGGTCAGCATTAATCTGGGATTTATGAATAATTTGATCGATTTTTTCTAGTAAATCGGGTCGGGATAACTGACAACCCGATAAATTAACAGCCATAGTTAAGCTATGGTGGCCATAGCTTTCCCATAGGCGTAATTGAAGACAAGCTTCTTCGAGTACCCATTGCCCCAATAAAGCAATTAATCCAGTTTCTTCAGCAATGGGAATAAACTGCACGGGTGAGACCATCCCTAAGTGTGGATGCTGCCAGCGCAGCAGGGCTTCAAATCCAGCAATTAACCCAGTTTTTAAGCAGGTGATCGGTTGATAATAGACAATAAATTGATTATGTTTGAGGGTATCAGGACTTTCGAGGAATTGTACAGCACGACGGAGATCGTTTTCGAGTTGCAATTGAGCCATGACTCGTGTATGAGTTTCTAAATCAAAAACTTCATAGCGAGCGCGTCCTTTAGATTTGGCATGATACATGACAATATCTGCATCCCGAAGCACTTGTTCGGGTCGTTGATAGCCGGTAGAACTGACAGCAATACCAATACTCACAGTGGTGAGAATTTCATGACCATCAACAACAAAGGGATGGTTCATGTCTTGATGAATGGTTTCGGCTAATTGATTGGCTTGGGAAAGGTCGGAGAGAGGAGCTAAAAGGATCGCAAATTCATCACTGCCTAAATGGGCAATGAGACTCTGTTTGATCGCCAGATGGGTGTGTTGTTGTAAAATCTGATTCAGGCGTTGGGATAATTCAATCAGGAGCAGATCGCCGAGGGTATGGCCAAGAGTATCGTTAACGACTTTGAAACGGTCGAGATCTAAAAATAAGATGGCAAATTTATAGTCTTCAGAGGCTTGAGCTTGGTCGATCGCTGTTTGTAAATGCTCCATAAACAGGGCACGGTTGCCTAACCCGGTGAGGGGATCGTGGTAGGCGTTATGGCGCAGTTGAGTGGCAATTTTTTCTTTCTTGTTGATTTCCCCTTGCAGTTGTTTCACTGCGGCTCTGAGCTTAAACGTTCGTTCCTCAATGGCCGCTTCGAGTTGAGTTTGAATGTGATTGAGTTCGGTTTGAGCGCGATGGTGAGCGATCGCTCCCCCAAAACTATCGGCAACAGTGGTTAAAATTTTGATTTCTTCTGCTGTCCATAGGCGATCGGTTTGACAATCATCGCACTCGATAAATCCCCAAAATTCTCGATCCACAAAGATCGGCAGCACCAGCAGGGAACAAACTTGGCGATCGCCTAATAACTGCTTTTCCCATTCTGGCAGCTCCTCTGGATAACCGGTAATCGGTTTGCCCTGGGAAAGGTAATCATACCAGCGCCGCAGCACCGTAGTGTAGGATAAGTTTTGTAATTCTAGATTATTAAACGGAAGGGAGATTCGTTCGGGAGTCCATTCCCACCATTGACTAGCCAACAAAGACTGGGTAACCGGATCGCTATGATTCTGGAAAATATACACCCGATCGACTGCCAAAGCTTGTCCTACATGAGCTAAAGCCTGATGTATCGCTTCATGGCGATCCGAAAGGGTTAGTAAGCAATGGGTCGCTTGGGTCACCCCTTGAAGAAGACGAATGTGATATTCAGGATCGAGCATAGAAGCTTAGGGGAAGGATGTGACTAAAAACAATCTAAGGGGGTATCATTGGCGATCGCTCATACCCAAACAACTGTGAGCGTATGCAGAGCAGAATCGCCTAGTCTCACTAGAGACTGATAGAGATTGCTACAATCTTATCTTAGAAACTTCCTGAGCTAGGTTAAGCACTGGGTAACCCTATCGCTCAATTTCAGATCAAAAATTAATCCACCTTAAAAAAACTAATCATTTCTTTTAATTCTTCCGCTTGCTCGGCTAAATCTTGGGAAAGTTGGGAGAGATCGTTGGCCAACTGAGCATTTTGTTGATTCACTTCATCTAAATTTACAATTGCTTGATTAATCTGATTTGAACCTTGTAATTGATCCGTACTCACTAAACTAATTTTTTCCACTAATTGATTGGTTCTTTCAATACCAGGAAATAACTGATTGAGTAAAGTTTCTGCTTTGGCAATACCGATCAGACTCGAACTAGCTAACTGATTAATTTCTGAGGCTGCATTCCGAGTGCGAGTGGCTAACCGTCTCACTTCCGCCGCCACCACACTAAAGCCTTTTTCCGATTCCTGCGATCGCGCCGCTTCAATACTCGAATTGAGAGCTAAAACATTGGTTTGTAGGGCAATTTGTTCAACGACCCCAATCTTGTCTGCAATGGCTTTCATCACCTCTAGAGCGGCTAACATAGATTCACGAGTTTCTTGGGCATCACCAGATGCTTTTGAGGCTAAATTTAGGGTTTCTGAAGCATAGCTAGTATTCTGACGAATCGAGTCAACTATATGATGAATAGATGTAGATGCCTCTTCTGTTGAGGCTGCTTGTTCAGTTACCCCGGAAGCCATATGCATCGCTCGCTCTTTCATCGTTTTGCTACCCATTGCTACGCTGTTACTGACCGTTTGAACTTGTAATAAGGTGGACTTAAAATTCTCGACCATGTGTTCAACAGAATTCATCAACTGGCCAACTTCATCCTGGGTATTAACCTTGATATTCGTCTGTAAATTCCCCTGAAACAATTGATTGTTAATCTGGATGGCTTCCGCCAGAGAACGACGAATAGAGTTTGTGATTATGCCCCCTACAATAATACTCGAAAGGGCAAAAACAATCAGTAGAATAAGCGTATTTACAATCACCTGCGATCGCGCTTTTTTAGCTTCTTCTAAAAACTCTTGGGCTTTGTTTTCAGCAAAGTCAATAATGTCTTGGACATCTCTGACAAGAGATTCTACATAATCAGCGCCTTTTTCCTGGGTAATATTAGCCGCTTCTTCTGCTTGTCCTGCTTGCATTAATTGAATCACTTCATCCCGAATGGGTTTCCAATTGGAAAACTTTTGCCGAACCTCATAAATTTTTTGAGGATCGCCTAAAAACTGCTGAGTTATTCGATCGAATTCTGCATAAACTTGCTGCTCATATCGATCGACTTGGGTGCGAGCTTGCACAATTCCTTGTGGAGTCTTGGCTAAGGCTACATCTTTCATCGAGCGATGCATTTTGACAATCCCTGACTCTACCCGCAAAACTGAGGTACTGACCGTATAGGGATGCTCATAAAGTTCAGTTGTTAACTGAGCCAGACGGTTTATATTAAAAAGGTTATAGAGACTCGTCCCCACGACTAAACCCGTCATTAAACCATAACTTAAAATTAAGCGAGTGCTAATTTTCATGAATTCAATTCCGTTTATCTGCTCTGTTGAAACGGATGTTTGACTTATGAACGGGGAAAAGAGGGCAAATCGATCGCCGCGAAGGATTTACGCTTTTTCGGGGGTCTCAGGGGATACACTAAGGGGGAGGGCCAATTCCCTTGGGGAAGATTCACAGGACTTTCTCTTTCTGGTTCATCCGATGGGGAAGTCTGTTGAGCAGGGATCTCTTCTGCTTCATCTGATGGATCTGAGTCCTCTGAGTTGTCAGTCACTCCTTCAGATTGAGCTGGCTCTTCTGGCTCTGAAAAAGTTTCCTCGGTATCATCAAACTCGGCACTAAAGGACGGAGGTTCAGGATCTAAGTCTTCTGAGTCTTCTAACTCTTCTAACTCTTGTGAGGCTTGGATGGGGGGAGAATTTGCCCCAGTCTCGATCGCCAGATGGGAATCTTGAGGAGGTTCTGGGTTCGATGCTAAAGATTCTTCGGGTTTGAAAAGCTTTAAGGGAGGACGATTAACCGCAGATGTGGGGGGTTGAGTTCCTGACTCTGGGGAATCTAGAGACAGGGTTTCCCGATCTTCTCCATCCCTAGAGGCGATCGCCTCCGGTTGAGGATCGCAGCGCTCGGTTTCCGGTACAGCATCTTGCCATTGATTGATTGACCAAGGTTGAATCGCCACCACTTTGGGGGTTAATCCGGGTTCAAGTTTGGTTAATTTGGGGTCGAGAGTCTCCGGAGATTCATTAAGGATATGTTCTCGATGAGAGGGGGATAGTTCTAAACAGCGATCGAGGGCATTTTTGAATTGTAGGGTATATCGTTGTTGACGATGGAGACGGGTTTGTAAGTCAATACAAAATTTATCCCGTTGATTGAGTTGGGTGGCTTGTTCATGACAGCGCTGTTGGGCGATCGCACAATCTCGTTCGAGTCTTGCTGTTTGAGTTTGGCTACTTTCGAGCTGTTCGGTTAAAGTTTCAACTAAAATTTGTTGCCGTTGGCTACTGTGTCGGGATTGTTCTAACTCCCGCAATAGGCGTTTATTTTCTTCTTGGAGAGTATTAATTTCTTCTAAACGTTGGGATAAGAGGGCTTCTGTAGCCGGTTGGCGCTCTTGATAGGTTTGTAGGGCATGTTGAGAATGGGCTAGGGCATTTTCAAGTTGACTGATGCGATCGAGCAGCAGTCCATTCTTATGTAAGGCTTGCTCCATTTCCTGTTGCAGAGCTTCTAAGACTTCTGGAGCAATACATTCATTCACCGATTCTTCGATGTCTTGCCAGTTGAGACTATCATGGGTGATGGCCTCAAGTTTGAGTTCTACGGAAACATCAGTAAACTCAGCGCTCTCGGTTTCTGGGTTGACTTCCACCCCAGCCGCGATCGCCTCTGGTTCTGTAGGTGGATTATCCGTCACCGATTCCGCCGTTGGCTCGCACTCAGGAGACTCGAAGGGGGAGGTGGGTGTATGCTCTTCGTTCATGGATTAGCCAGGGAATAACAGGGAAAACTAATTACAGGATACCGAACTTTTGGGTAATGGGTAAAAGGCAAAAGGCAAAAGGCAAAAGGTAAAAGGCAAAAGGCAAAAGGCAAAAGGCAAAAGGCAAAAGGCAAAAGGCAAAAGGTCTTGGCCACCAGTTAAGGTTGTAGGTGAGGGGGAGGCAAAAGGTAAAACTCAGTGTTCCCCATTCCCTATTCCCTATTTTCCATAAACTCCCGCACGCAGGAGAGGTAAAGGGTGGGATCTTCCAACATGGGAAAGTGGGCGGTTTTTTTCAGGACTTGATAGCGAATCTTGGGATTTAAATCGGCTGCTTTTTTTCCCATAGGGGCGGGAATAATTTGGTCTTTCTCGCCACAGATGAGCAAAACGGGCATGGAGAGCTGGGAAAAGGCAATGGGCATGGTTGTAGCCATGTGTTCGCTGACGGAGGTGTAGATGGTTCCTAAAGCAGCTTCGGTATCAGCGATCAGGAAGTCGGTGAGAAAGGCTTGGCGCTGTTGGTTGGGAATGGGGCGACAGAGAAACCGGGCCATAAAGAAGCGATCGGCAAGGGGAATTTTGGCTAACCAGGGGGGGCGGAATTTGACCACGTAACCGCCAAATTTATGGAAGGCTTCAAAGGAAGGACGGTCATATTCAAAGATGCCGCTACAGGTGAGGATGAGCTTTTCAAGACGCTCTGGATACTTTTGGGCAAAGAGAACGGCGATCGAGGCTCCGGTAGAATGGGCGTTGATCCAAACCCGTTTGAGTCCCAGTTGATTGAGGAGGTGGGCCAGATCTTCGGCATATTCTTCGAGGGCGTAACTTAATCCTAGGGGCGTTTGGGGCAGTCGAGTACGCCCAAAGCCTCGCAGATCGTAGAGTAGACAGTCAAAGTCTTCTTTAAAGGCTTCTGCTGTGCTTTCCCAATAGCGAGCCGATCCGGCCCAACCATGGAGGAACACGAGAACCGGTTTTTGGGGAAGGGAGGCACTAGGAGTTGTGGTTATCCACTGATAATAGTGGTTAACCCCACGGACTGTTATCTCTGGCATGATCGAGGGCTAGGCAGATTCGGGTTTGGGTAAGGAGGATGGATGGAGAAGCAGTTCGGCGGTCGATCGCTTTTCTACCATGTCTTTGGTTATCACACAGCGAGTGACATCTTTGCGCGAGGGCAATTCGTACATGACTTCTAACATCAGTTCTTCGACGATACCGCGTAAGGCTCTGGCTCCCGTTTTCCGGCGATAGGCTTCCCTGGCGATCGCTTCCGTTGCTTCTGGGCGAAACTCCAGAGCCACGTTATCCATTTTCAGCAGTTTTTGATACTGCTTAACCAGGGCATTGCGGGGTTGAGTGAGGATACACTTGAGGGTTTCTTCATCCAAGGGATCGACCACGGCAACCACGGGAATCCGGCCTATAAACTCAGGAATCATACCAAATTTGACCAGATCTTCTGGCTCTAATGCCTTCAGGACATCGGCTGCCCGTTTTTCCTTGGCTTGGTTATCTCCGGGTTGAATAAAGCCCATGGATTTTTTACCTGTCCGTTGGCTGACGACTTTATCGAGGCCCACGAAGGCTCCACCACAGACAAATAAAATATTACTTGTGTCGATTTGTATACAATCTTGATAAGGATGTTTACGGCCTCCTTGGGGGGGCACGTTGGCGATCGTGCCTTCAAGCATTTTCAGCAGAGCTTGTTGCACTCCTTCCCCGGACACATCGCGGGTGATGGATGGATTTTCGCTCTTGCGGGCCACTTTATCAATTTCATCAATGTAGATGATGCCCCGTTGGGCTTCTTCCACATCAAAATCCGCTACTTGCAACAGGCGCAGGAGAATATTTTCTACATCTTCACCCACATAACCCGCTTCCGTGAGGGTCGTTGCATCAGCGACAGCAAACGGCACATCTAGCATTTCTGCTAAGGTTTGGGCTAAGAGGGTTTTACCACATCCGGTGGGCCCGACGAGCAAAATATTTGATTTGTGCAATTCTATATTATCTTCTGCACTGGGTTTTCCTCCATTGGCTCCGGTGTTGGCCTTGGACTGGATAAAACTCAATCGCTTGTAATGGTTATACACGGCCACGGATAGCACTTTTTTGGCTTCTTCTTGGCCGATTACATGATCGTCGAGATAATGTTTGATCTCTTTGGGTTTAGGAATCTGACCCAGGGTTAAATTCGCTGTGCGCGATCGCCGTTTTTTCTGAGCCGGTTCTCCCCGTCTTGGACTAGGAGGAGCCGAAGTCGAACTGGAATCAAACAGCTCTTCATCCAGAATTTCATTACAGAGTTCCACACATTCATCGCAAATGTAGACCCCTGGGCCCGCGATTAACTTCCGAACTTGTTCCTGGGATTTTCCACAAAACGAACATTTGAGATGGGAGTCATATTTAGACATATAGCGGCCTCTGATTAAACAGTGGGGTTGGAGTCAGATGGATGGGACTGAGGTTGAACAATCACTTGGTCAATGAGACCATAGGTTTTCGCTTCCTCAGCCGACATGAAAAAGTCTCGTTCTGTATCTTCTGCAATACGTTCAAGGGGTTGACCTGTGTGATGGGCTAATAACCCATTTAGGGTACTTTTATGATAGAGAATTTCTCTGGCCTGAATTTCTATATCAACCGCTTGTCCCTGGGCCCCTCCCAAGGGTTGGTGGATCATGATCCGGGAGTTGGGTAAAGACATCCGTTTTCCCGGACTTCCCGTGGCCAGGAGAAATGCTCCCATGCTGGCGGCTAATCCATAACAGATGGTGACCACATCGGGGCGGATTTGCTGGATGGTATCGTACATGGCCATGCCAGCCGTCACCGATCCCCCTGGGGAGTTAATGTAGAGTTGAATGTCTTTTTCTGGCTCTTCTGCTTCTAAGAACAGCAGTTGGGCCACTACTGAATCCGCGACCATATCATCGATCGCCGTTCCCAAAAATATAATCCGCTCTCGCAAGAGTCGAGAGTAGATATCAAAGGCCCGTTCTCCGCGACCTGACTGCTCCACTACCATGGGAATTACACCTTGGGGGCTAGAGGAGATCACCTCTTGTGAGCTATAGCTTTCCGGGGAACGATGCTGGGATTGGGATCGGAGTATCATGGGGTTTCTCAGGGCGTTGAGTTCCAAATTTATTTTCTTATAGATAGATGTCCAGAGTTTCAGGGTTGAGTTTAGGCTGATTCACCTCTGGGTTTATTATGCCTTAATCTCCCCCATTCTGGCAGGCAAAGGGCACAAATGTTTGGCTTTTTTGGCCGGGCAGGGGGAGAGGGGCGGTTGAATTAGCTCGGAGAATCGGTTGCCGACTCTTGGGTTTCACTCTCTGGGTCTGAGCCGGTCTCTGGGCTAGGTTCCGGTTCTTTAAGCGTGCCTTCTGGAACTAATTCGACTGTGCCATTGGCTTCTAGCCATTCCATAACTTTTTCCCGATTCAGGTCTTCTGTTACGGCTTCCTTGAGGCGATCGCGGTTAATTTCTTGGGGGTCTTCAAGCGTTTTTAATACTTCTTCTATTCTAGCCTGAATTTCTGACTCCTCCGCGTGCAAAGATTGCTGTTTTGAAATTTCGGCGATCGCCAAGGATTCTTTTAGCGCTCTAATGGCTTCTGGCCGGCTGTTTTGGCGCAATTGGGGAATGCGATCGGCTGTGAGCAGTTGATTGACATCAATCCCTTGATTGGCCAACTGCATGGCCATTTGGGTTAACTGCTGGGTAACCGTTTCCTCAATCAAAGTTTCAGGTAGATCGACCTCGACTTGCTCTAACAGTGCTTGCACCAAGGCCTGATGTTTATTGGTTTTGGTCTTGTTTTCCGCTTCCTTGGCAAACCGCTCCGTTAAGGAGTCTTTCAGGGCCTCTAGGGTTTCAAATTCGCTAATTTCTTCGGCAAACTCGTCATCGAGTTCGGGCAGTTCCTTTTCCTTAATTTCTTTCAGGGTAATTTCAAACTCGGCGGGTTGCCCAGCGATATCTTCTTGGGGATACTCTTCTGGGAAGGTTACCGCAATGGTTTTCGCCTCTCCCTGTTGCATTCCTACGATGCCATCGATAAAGCCGGGGATAAATCGGTCTGATTCCATTTCAAGCTGAAAATCGGTGGCACTAGCTCCCGGAATTTCTTCCGGTTCAGTTCCTTCTCCAGCAACGCGACGGCCGACAAAATCGACCACTGCCACATCTCCAAGCTGACACGGCCGGTCTTCGACTGGAATCAGGGTCGCCCGTTTCTGTTGTTCTTCTTTGAGGACGTTACTGACTGCTTCTGGATCGGGTTTAATTTCTTCGGCTTTGACGCTTAAACCTTTATATTCGGCTAATTTCACCTCTGGGGGCACATCCACCGCCGCCTTAAAGGTGAGGCCTTCCCCTGGCTTGAATTGGCTCACCAGGCTATCAAATTCAGATTTGAGCTGGGGAGAGCCTAGGGTTTCTAATTTTTCTTGGGCGATCGCCTCATCTACGGACTGTTTGATCACTTTCTCTAGGGCGGCTGCCTTGAGGTTCTCACTTCCGAGTTGTTGAATCAGCACATGGCGAGGGATTTTCCCTTTCCGAAACCCAGGAAGTTTAGCCGAGCGGCTAAAGTCCTTAATTACCTGCTCATAGGCGGCCTTTGATGTTTCGGCAGGCACTTCAATTTCTAAGCCAATTTGACTGGCGGGCAATTTTTCCTGGGTAACTTTCATCACTAAATTCTGTATACTGAATGGGACTTGAGCCACGGGTGGTGAAGGGGATGAGAATAGTCCTGATACACCACGCATAGGGTATTATATAATAGGGGATTAACAATTGAACCCCACTGAAGATAAAAACTTCTCAAAGAAAGTCTTAAGCGATCAAGAAAATTTGCCAGAGAGTGCCATAGACCTGCTAGAATCTGTGAAGAGAGTGCCAACGCCACGGGGAATGGGGCAACCGTTTGCTTCCCTGAAGTCCCGATTTTTAAGGCGTTCCATGGGCTTTGCTCAAAGAGGAAATTGAAGAAATCCCAGGGTTCTCAGAAGAGCAGAAACGGCTGTCAGCTCAATTCTAATGCTAAAAAAAACTTAAAAGTTTGGTCTATATATTTATTGATCTCGTACCCGATTCAGAAAATTTTAAGAAAATCTAGAGCGTCCCAACCTAAACCCTAAAGTTTTAAGACCAAGGAGGATCACCTTTTGCCAAAATCCTATCGAGTTGCCATTTTGGGAGCGACCGGCGCAGTCGGTACTGAGTTGCTCGACCTATTAGAGAGCCGCAATTTTCCCCTAGAGAGCCTAAAACTGCTGGCTTCCCCCCGGTCAGCCGGGCGAACCTTACCCTTTAAAGGGGAAAATTTGCCCGTTGAAGCCGTGGCAGAGGGATGTTTTGACCAAGTAGATGTGGTCTTAGCCTCAGCCGGAGGGTCAACTTCCAAAACTTGGGCCCCGAAAGCGGTGGCAGCCGGTGCAGTGGTGATTGATAACTCCAGTGCCTTTCGCATGGTTCCCGAAGTGCCGTTAGTGGTTCCAGAGGTTAATCCAGAAGCAGCCGCCACCCATCAGGGAATCATTGCCAATCCCAATTGCACCACAATCTTAATGACGGTAGCCCTTTGGCCTCTGCATCAAGTGCAACCGATACAGAGAATTATCGCGGCCACCTATCAATCGGCGAGTGGAGCCGGGGCCAGAGCCATGGAAGAATTGAAAGTGCAAACTCAACAGATTCTCAACGGCCAAGCTCCCCAAACAGAACTGTTTCCCTATCCCCTGGCCTTTAATCTGTTTCCCCACAATTCTCCCCTAAATGACCAAGGCTATTGTCAGGAAGAGATGAAAATGGTCAATGAAACCCGGAAAATCTTTTCGGCTCAAGACTTGAGAGTTTCTGCCACCTGCGTGCGGGTTCCCGTACTCCGGGCCCACTCAGAGTCCATTAACCTAGAATTTAGCCAACCCTTCCCCGTCGAAAAAGCGAGGGAAGTCTTGCAAATGGCTCCAGGAGTGAAACTTCTGGAAGACTGGAGCGCCAATTATTTCCCCATGCCGATGGACGTGACGGGCAAAGATGAGGTACTCGTGGGTAGAATTCGCCAAGATTTATCCCATCCTTGCGGTTTAGAGCTATGGTTATGTGGCGATCAAATTCGTAAGGGAGCAGCTTTAAATGCGGTTCAAATTGCGGAACTGTTGGCAGAAAAAGATTGGGTCAAACCCCGTGAAGTGGCCTTGAGTGAGTCATGAGTTAGTCAAGTGAACAGGACAATCATCAAGCGCATCAAAGAAAAAGGAGACTAGAAAGGGTGAGTTATTTTGGACGAGTGCTAACAGCCATGATTACGCCGTTTACTGCTGAGGGTAGCGTTAATTATGGCGGTGCTGAAGAGTTAGCGGTTCATTTGGTGGACAATGGCAGTGATGGCCTAGTAATCTGTGGTACAACGGGGGAGTCTCCAACGTTAACCTGGGAAGAAGAACATGAGTTATTCCAGGTGGTGAAAAAAGCGGTCGGGGGAAGGGCCAAAGTGATCGCTGGAACTGGCTCGAATTCGACCTCAGAGGCGATTTCCGCGACTCAAAAAGCGATGGCATTGGGCTTAGATGGCTCTTTGCAGGTGGTTCCCTATTACAATAAGCCCCCAGCCGAAGGACTCTATCAGCATTTTAAGGCGATCGCCGAAGCTTGCCCCGATATTGCTCTTTTGCTGTACAATATCCCTGGACGAACCGGGCAAAACCTGCCGGCTGAAACCGTAGCCCGTTTAGCAGAAATCTCCAACATTGTCGGTATTAAAGAAGCCAGTGGAACCCTGGATCAAGTCAGTCGGATTCGTCAATTGGTTCCCTCTGAGTTTGGCATTTATTCTGGAGATGACTCCCTGACCTTGCCCATGCTCTCCGTGGGTGGCAACGGTGTCGTCAGCGTAGCCTCTCACTTGGTGGGTAAGGACATGCAAGAAATGATTCAGTGCTTTGAACAGGGAAAAACGCAAACAGCAACAGAGATTCACTTAAAACTATTTCCCCTGTTTAAGGCCTTGTTTCTGGTGACTAACCCGATTCCGGTTAAAGCAGCTCTGGCTCTTCAAGGATGGCCCGTTCAAACCCTGCGTTTGCCCTTGGTGGAAGCTCCAGATTCCGTTAAAGCAGAATTAAACACCGTATTAAATCAGTTGGGTTTGAACTGAACGGTTGATTGGGTAACAGAAGTTAAACCCCAAAAACAGAATTTGAGCCGAAGGAATACGACCCCATCCCTTGGGGAAGACGTGCTTCAACTCTCTAGGACGTTGGCTCAAACTTAAGGCTATATGCAAGCACACCTAGCCCATGAATCTATCACACTAAATCCTGAACATTATGGTTAGAAAAAATCAAAAGTCTGCGATCAAAATTATTCCTCTAGGAGGTCTACACGAAATTGGTAAAAATACCTGCGTCTTTGAATATGAAGACGAAATTATGTTGTTGGATGCAGGACTGGCCTTTCCAACTGATGGGATGCATGGAGTCAATATTGTATTACCCGATATCTCCTATTTGCGGGAAAATCGCGATCGCATCAAAGGCATGATCGTCACCCACGGCCATGAAGACCACATTGGCGGCATTGCCTATCATCTCAAACAGTTTGACATTCCCGTGATTTACGGGCCCCGGTTAGCCATGGCTCTGCTCGGAGGGAAACTCGAAGAAGCCGGAGTGAGCGATCGCACCCAATTGAAAACCGTGGCCCCCAGAGATATGGTACGGGTGGGCAAAAACTTCGTTGTCGAATTTATCCGCAACACCCACTCCATGGCTGATAGTTTCACCGTGGCTATCCATACTCCCCTCGGTGTGATTATCCACTCCGGAGACTTCAAAATCGATCATACCCCTGTTGATGGCGAACTCTTTGACCTCCAAAAACTAGCCGAACATGGGGAAAAAGGCGTATTGTGCCTGATGAGTGACTCCACCAACGCCGAAGTCCCTGGATCGACTCCATCGGAAAGTTCCACCATTCCCAACCTCGACCGGGTATTTTCCCAAGCTGAGGGCCGGATTTTAGTCACCACCTTTGCCTCTTCCGTGCATCGGGTGAATATTATTCTGCAACTGGCCCAAAAACACAATCGAGTGGTTTCGGTTTTAGGGCGCTCCATGCTCAATGTGATTGCCCATGCTCGCAACTTGGGATATGTGAAATGTCCAGATGAGCTGCTGCAACCCCTGAATGCCATTCGCAATTTGCCGGATGAAAAAGTGCTGATTCTGACTACCGGATCTCAAGGGGAACCCTTATCGGCTCTAACCCGGATTGCCAAGCAAGAACACCGCCAGGTGAAAATTCGCCGGGGGGATACTGTGGTCTTCTCCGCCAACCCGATTCCCGGTAACACCATTGCCGTGGTCAACACCATCGACCAATTGATGAAACAAGGGGCGAATGTGGTGTATGGCAAAAATCAAGGTATTCATGTGTCCGGTCATGGCTGTCAAGAAGACCATAAGCTAATGTTGGCTTTAACTCGTCCGAAGTTCTTTATCCCGGTTCATGGGGAACATCGGATGCTGATTAAACATGGGCAAACGGCTCGCAGTATGGGCATTCCCGAAGAAAATATGGTGATTGTCGATAATGGGGATATTATCGAGCTGACGGACAATTCCCTAGAAATTGCCGGTAAAGTTTCTTCTGGTGTGGCTCTGGTGGATAATGCTGGAATTCTCCATGAACAAGCCCTGAAAGAAAGGCAACAGTTGGCCGAAGATGGGGTGATTACGGTAGCGGCTAGTGTAAATTGGGAAGGAAAATTAGTCAATCGTCCCTTGGTGCATTTACGGGGTGTGGTGACTTCTCTGAAACAGCGATATTTAGAAGATGCGATCGCCCAATCGATGCAAACCACGTTAGATAATCGTTGGTCAGAGTTTGTCCGTTGTTTTGGACAAGGGCAGTTAGATGTCAGCTTTGACCAACTGCAACGGCAGGTTGAGCATGATATTAATCGACTCCTGAGAAGGGAATTACGCAGTAACCCCTTGCTGGTATTGCTGATGCAAACCCCGGAAGATCCTCCCGAAGATCTCAAACCCGAAGAGAATGGTGCTAAAACAGCTCCTAAAACCGATGGTGTACCC
Organism: Roseofilum capinflatum BLCC-M114; assembly: GCF_030068505.1. Classification (NCBI taxonomy): domain Bacteria; kingdom Bacillati; phylum Cyanobacteriota; class Cyanophyceae; order Desertifilales; family Desertifilaceae; genus Roseofilum; species Roseofilum capinflatum. Next base: position 113,122 of record NZ_JAQOSO010000104.1, on the reverse strand, counting down.
CTGAAAAATCGGCGTACCCGTCCCCGGCGATCGGCTCAAGTCGCGTCTTAAGACAATGTAATCATTAGAAACTCTTAAGAGGGGGGTTTAGCAAACTCCCCTCTTGACGTATAATGATTCCGTTTATTGTGAATGCTGTTAGGTTGTTATTACCGGAGAACACTGTGAAAAAATTGCTATCTTGGATCATTGTGGCGATCGCCATCCTTTCCTTTGCCCTGTCCACTCCTGCTCTAGCAGGTGATGCTGCTGCTGGTAAAGCAGTCTTTTCGGCCAACTGCGCCGCTTGTCATGCCGGAGGCAAAAATTTGGTTAACCCGACTAAAACCTTGAGTCAAGCTGATTTAGACAAATATGGAATGAATAGTCTAGAGGCAATTGTTACTCAAGTAAAAAATGGGAAAGCGGCCATGCCTCGTTTCTTGGGTAAATTGAACGACACAGAAATTGAAGATGTTGCTGCCTATGTTTTAGAACAAGCTGAAAAAGGCTGGTAATACCTGACCCAACAGGATGTTAATTTAGATTGACATCCTGTTATATCAAGTTTGGGCAATCCATTAAACTCAAGCAGTAAAGCATAACTTTAAATCAGAACAAGGCTATCGCCAGCCATGATTCCCCTGGGGATTATTCAACCCGAATCATTTCTGTATCTTGAATCAGTTGCCCTTCAAAAACAAAATCTTGATGATGATTGCTGCTTAAGACTACAGTAATTTCATGATTTCCTGGCGGTAGCGCTTTAATATAGTACCACGATCCATAAATTCGGGTGACTTTATCCCCATTAATAAATAAGTGAGCATGGCCTTCATTGAGGCTATTTTCTTGGTACATATTCTGGGGAGCAAATTGGAAATTTTCCACTTGAAGTTCTAGATTCCAACCTGTATTTTGATCCGGATGAACGATTAAATTAACTTGAGGAATGGGTTGTCCTGGAGGGATTTCCAGTCGTCCATGGGAATGACCTCCAGAGTGGTGATGTTCCCCTTCTGAACCGTGAGCGAAAGGCTGATTAATCCCGATTGTGAAGAGAGTCAAAGCAGTGGTCAGAGATACTGTATAGAAAATTCGATTTCGGTTCATCTTGATCCCATAAAAAAGAGCTTCGTTATTATACAGGGCTGGGTAAGGTAATGGGTAATGGGTAATATCAATTCCGGTTAAACAGAAGGTACACTTCGTCCTTTGCCCTATAAAGCTTAAGACTTCCTAAAGATCTCCCCCCGAATCCAGGATGATCCGGTGTTAATAGAAGTAACACTCTTGTGGGAAATTCCCATTGCAGTATTGAACGAGAGCAAGTCTATGGTCACTCAAACTAAGATTACGAACCTAGAAGAACTAGAAGCCCTAATTTCTCGCGTGAAAACCGCTCAAGTGCGGTATGCCACTTATAGTCAAGAGCAGGTAAATCACATTTTCAAGAAAGCAGCTCTCGCGGCGAATGCGGCTCGGATTCCCTTAGCGAAAATGGCGGTAGAAGAAACGGGAATGGGTGTGGCTGAAGATAAGGTGATTAAGAATCATTTTGCTTCAGAATTCATTTATAATAAGTATAAAAATGAAAATACTTGTGGGGTAATTGAAGAGGATAAATCCTTTGGATTTCAGAAAATAGCTGAACCGGTGGGTATTTTAGCGGGAATTGTGCCCACGACGAATCCTACATCAACGGCTATCTTCAAGGCGTTGATTAGCTTGAAAACCCGGAATGCGATTATTTTTTCTCCCCATCCACGGGCGAAAGACTGTACGATTGAAGCGGCGAGAGTTGTCCTAGAAGCGGCGGTAGAAGCGGGTGCGCCAGAGGATATTATTGGCTGGATTGATGAGCCGACGGTTCCTTTGTCTCAGGCTCTGATGCAACATCCAGATGTTAAGCTGATTTTGGCCACGGGCGGGCCGGGAATGGTGAAAGCGGCTTATTCTTCGGGGAATCCCTCCTTGGGTGTGGGTGCTGGAAATACGCCCGCGCTGATTGATGCTTCGGCCCATATTAAGATGGCAGTCTCTTCAATTATCTTGAGTAAGACGTTTGACAATGGCATGATTTGCGCCAGCGAACAATCGGTGATTGTGGAGGATTCAGTCTATGATGAAGTGCGGGAAGAGTTTCTTGCTAGGGGCGCTTATTTTGTCACTCCAGAAGAGCGGGAGAAATTAGCCAGTAAGGTGTTGGTGAATGGGCGCTTGAATGGGGAAATTGTGGGGCAACCGGTGCAAAAGTTGGCAGAACTGGCAGGATTTTCAGTTCCGGAAGAGACGCGGGTAATTTTGGCAGAAGTGGAGAAAATTGGCCCGGAAGAGCCATTTTCTTATGAAAAATTGTCTCCGATTTTAGCTATGTATCGGGCAAAAGATTTTGAGGATGCGGTGGATAAGGCGCGGGGGTTGGTGGCCTTTGCGGGTCGGGGTCATACGGCAGCGTTGTATACGGCGACCTCGAATACGGAGCATATTAAGCGCTTTGAAGATCGGGTGCAAGCGGCACGGGTGTTGATTAATACGCCGTCTTCCCAGGGGGCGATCGGGGATATTTACAATTTCCGGCTCGATCCTTCTTTGACGCTCGGATGCGGAACCTGGGGCGGCAATTCGATTAGTGAGAATGTGGAACCCAAGCACCTGTTGAATATTAAGACGGTGGCCGAACGCCGGGAAAATATGCTCTGGTTCCGGATTCCGCCCAAAGTATACTTCAAGTATGGGTCGCTGCCGGTGGCAATTCGGGAGTTAGCGGGCAAAGAGCGGGCGTTTATTGTTACGGATAAGCCGTTGTATGATTTGGGGATCACCAGTTCTCTGGAGGAGGCGCTGGAAGAGATTGGACTGAAGTACGATGTGTTTTATGATGTGGAGCCTGACCCGTCTTTGGATACGGTAAACCGAGGCTTGACGTTGATGAAGACGTTTAATCCGGATGTGATTATTGCGATTGGGGGCGGGTCTCCCATGGATGCGGCGAAGATTATGTGGTTGTTGTATGAGCATCCGGAGATTGAGTTTGAGGGGTTGGCCATGCGGTTTATGGATATCCGCAAGCGGGTGTATGAGTTGCCGCCTTTGGGTGAGAAGGCAACTATGGTGGCGATTCCGACGACTTCGGGTACGGGTTCGGAGGTGACTCCGTTTGCGGTGGTGACCGATCGCCGCAATCATATTAAGTATCCTCTGGCCGATTATGCTTTAACGCCGAATATGGCGATCGTCGATCCGGAATTGGTGCTAAATATGCCCAAGAGTTTAACCGCTTTTGGAGGTATTGATGCCCTCACCCATGCCATGGAAGCCTATGTTTCCGTGTTAGCTTCCGAGTATACCAATGGATTGGCATTGGAAGCGATTCGGTTGATTTTCAAATATCTACCGGATGCTTATCACAAAGGAGCTGATGCCCCGAAAGCACGGGAAAAAATGCATTATGCTTCGACGATGGCGGGAATGGCGTTTGCGAATGGATTTTTAGGAATTTGCCACTCTATTGCTCACCAGTTGGGGGGAACGTTCCAGATTCCCCATGGGTTGGCGAATGCGCTGATGATTTCCCATGTGATTCGGTACAATGCTACGGATGCACCCTTTAAGCAAGCGACGTTTTCTCAGTATAAATATCCTAATGCTCGCTGGCGCTATTCTCGGATTGCAGATTATCTGAATTTAGGGGGAGAAACGGAAGATGAGAAGGTTTCTCTGCTGATTCAAGCGGTGGAAGACCTGAAGCGTAAGGTGGGCATTCCTTCGAGTATTAAGGAGGTGATTAAGGAGGATGAGGGGGCATTTTTTGCCCAAATCGATCAGGTGGCGGATCAGGCGTTTGACGATCAATGTACGGGCGCAAATCCCCGTTATCCTTTAATTACCGACTTGAAGCAACTGTTAATTGATGCGTATCACGGGAATTTGGATGTGAGCGTCAATGGGTCTAATGGTAAGGCTTTGGTTTCTCCAGTGGAGAGTTTAACGGAAGTTGCCCATTAAATGTTCACTAGGGTTAGGGGTTTGACCTGCAAACCCCATCTATAACCAGACCTGATGGTAGGAGTTTTCCTGTCGCGATCCGGGTAATCAATCAAAGTATCGGGCAAGGTGGGCAGGGTCTGTTTGTCGAATTTGAATGATCTCGCTCCCTCCTCCTGCCCACCCTACTGCCGTGACAACCCTAAAATGGTGGGTTACGGCGGATTGAGAGATTGCTATCACAGTCTAGGTTTTAGCCGCCTAACCCACCCTACGCTAATGCACTATTTTAACTGTGTCACGGCACTACGATGATTGGTCATATCAAATCTAGATTTGATATAAGATTCTTAACCGAATGTTTCTATAGTAGGGGTTCCCGGCTCCGATCGCTCATAAATGCCAAGGCGATCGCAGCGATCGCAGCACTGATCGTTAAATACAGCGCAGGAGCGTAAACATTACCACTGATATTAATCAGCCAAGTACACACCAACAGAGAGGTTCCCCCCATAATACTTGCCCCTAGATTATAGGAAATAGAATAGGCACTCAAGCGAGTCTCTGTGGGAAAGAGTTCTACCAGCATCGCTGGAGAGACAGCTAACAAGGGGGCAATGGCGATCGCCAATAAAATCTGAGCCAACCCTACTTCATAATGATTGGGTTGCAACAACAGCCAAAATCCAGGAACACTCAATAATCCCATACCCAGGATTGCCAACAATAATAAGGATTTACGCCGTAGGGCACTATCGGATACCCAACCCAAGAGCGGAATCAGGGCGATCATGATACTCAGGGCAACTACATTGACGGCTAAAACACTACTACGGGGCATATCCGTAAACCGATCCAAGTAGGTCGGAAGATAGATGATAATAATGTAATAAACCGAATTATAGCCTCCGGCATAACACATGGCTTGCAACATGGGTAATAGGGATTTTCTCAGGGCATTGAGTAGGGGAACTTGCCTTTCTTCCTGGTGTTCCTCGAAGATTTGTGAATCAGGGAGATTGGTCCGAATGTAGAGTCCCATTAATCCTAAGATACCGCCAAATAAGAAGGGTAAGCGCCATCCCCAGGTATATAGGGTGGTGTCAGAGACGAGATGGGTGAGGAGCGTCACTATCCCTAAGCCTAACAAGAAACCGGTGGTAGCCCCAACACTGACAAAGCTGGTGATGAACCCGCGCCGAGTTTGGGGTGCAGTTTCAGCTAAATAGGTGATCGATCCGGTGAATTCGCCGCCTACGGATAATCCTTGTACTAATCTGAGTAAAATTAAAATGATTGGCGCAGCAATCCCAATCTGATTATAGGTGGGTAGTAGACCTAAGCAGAATGTCGGAATAGCCATTAAGATGACAGAAATAAAGAGTTCGGTACGGCGACTGACGCGATCGCCGATATAACCGAAAACTCCTGCCCCAATGGGTCGCATAATAAACCCGGCTGCAAATACACCATAGGTTTCTAGCAGAGAGACCAGTTCATTATTATGGGGGAAAAATAGTAGGGAAATAATGGGAGCTAAATAGCCATAAAGAGCAAAGTCATACCATTCAATTGCATTACCCACCACACCCGCAAGAATCACGGTTTTGGTATTGTTTTCCTTCTGGATCGTCTGGTGAGCTGACCGATCTGGGGCGGTTTCAATGGGGGATAGGGGTGTCACTCAAATATGGGGTTAAACTGCTTTATGCCTATTTTAACTCAATAGTGCTTTGCGCTAGGCAAGAGGCAAAAGGCAAGAGGCAAAAGCTTATATTGCTCAGTAACGCTTCAAGCTGTACTCCATAGAAGAGAGAAACGCTATATTTAGCGGACATGATATGAAGAGATTATTGGGAGTTTTGACTCTTTTGTAAAATGTCTGAGGATGACCACGCTAGGGTCGATAGGATGCCTTTGGCGAGGTTATGAAGGTCTTGAGTATTATTGTCGAGGATAGCGGCTAGGGGGTCTGGTGTGGGTTCAGATTCTGGTGATTCAGTGGGTTCAGTGTCTGGTTTGGGTTGGGGTGACTGGGATGAGCGGTACAGGGCGGTGTGGGCGATCGCCGAACTCAGAGCATGATGGATGATATAATCGGTTACGCTTAATCCGGTTAAGGTGGCTGCTTCTTCCAGGAGTTGATAATATTGGGGGTTGAGCTGGAGGGTGAGGGTTGTTTCGTGGATGGCGTTAGAGTCAGACATGGGTAGAGTCGTGTGATGTGATATTCATAGCTTACCTTAATCTCTACTGGGGTTGGGCGATCGCTTCCGCAGGAATTAGTAAAAAATAATATTAAATCCGGTAAATGGGTATAACTAGCGGGGGGAAATGGGTATAACTAGCGGGGGGAAATGGGTATAACTAGCGGGGAGAAATGGGTATAACTAGCGGGGAGAAATAGGTATAACTAGCGGGGAGAAATGGGTATAACTAGCGGGCAAGATGCCCGCACTCCCAAAACCTTTAAGATTAAGGAGTGGGAGCGTCTCGCTCCCTAGCTCCTTAATGAGTGTATTTCTGCTTCGCGGACATGAACAAACGGATTTGATATTACATTGAATATAGAGGTAAAAATTTTTTCGCCCCTACATCTAACCTAAAACACCATAAACTACACGACCTAAACCCGTTGGTTGCCCCTTCGTAAACTCCTCGGACTAGACTGCTCAACTCAAGCGGTTCCAGGCTAGGGTGTTTCATTTACTTCTAAGAAGTCAAACTGAAATATACACCCTAGCCTGAGAACCGTACAGTCACGAGCAGGCTAGTGATGCATGGATAGACTAAGCGCAAGAGCGGCGATGCACCGCCCAGATTGCAAGGCTGTTTGCCAACGGTTAGGTCGTGTAATTTTAGGTTATCTTATTGACACAAACGGGCGTGATGCATCCGTAATGCCAAGATATGTTCGCAAGGGCCTTTATACAGCTTATTTTGCTGATGCCAATTGCAAGTACATTCAGCTTTAAGTATACGCTCATCTCCATCAATTGTCAAGTTCGGGGCGTAAGTTTTTCCGTTGTCACGAACCGTTCCTTGGAGAAGTAAAGCGCCGCCAGAATCCGTTACGCTGCCCACTTGCACTTGATTTTCACTTAAGAAACGAGTCGCTTTTTCCTCCCGCTCATTGGCAAAGCGTAGGCGCTCCATGGGTAAGGGTTCGCGGCTCAATTCTCTAAGGCGATAGACTTGTTTATTGAGGTCATAAATGGCGCGTCCAGCTTGGGTGTAGGCTCCCAATGCTCCTAATACGGCGGTTTGACTTAATCCTAACCGTTGAGCCAGACTTGCGGGGGTTTCTGCCCAAGTTTCCCTGAGCGCATCAAAGATTATTTTTTGCGTCCATTCATCGACATCGGCGCGGGGAGCCATGAGGTCAAAGTTGCCAGAACTTGACCAGTCATTGGCTGTCCATCCGGATAGGCCTAATGTAAAGGACATATCGCCTAAATCAGCGACGTAGAAAGATGGCATTCCTGTACCCAAAAGATGAACGGTGAATTTTTGGGCAATGGGAATTAAACGCTCTAAAATATGGATGCGGCGACGACCCCAGACGCGGATTTCTTGGCTATTATTACCAGTATAGGGCGATCGCCAACAAATGACCTCTTTATTCCAAGGATCGAACACCACTTTAATCGGTTGTCCCGGTTCCAGGATATAGCGCAAACTACGCGGCCCCTTTTTCTCTTTGTTGCGGCGGAGAATCAGGCAAATATTGTGGATATCCATGGGGTGTAAATCAAAGGTAGTTGCCGGGAGTGACATGGCGGAACTTACCTGCAAAAATCCCCTTACCCAACTCTCCGGTAAATCAATTTTCACTTCTTTGAATGTCTCTTCGTGGGTGGTTTGCACTTCAAACCCAGAAGGATCGACCTGAAATTGGGTGGTTTTGTAGCTTCTGATTTTTTGAAATTCATCATAAAGGGCGGCAGAATAGTCGATATTGGTCGTACCGCAGGCGAATTCATTAATATTCTTAAATACGTCGTAGCTTGCCCCCAGTCTGCCGTAACTGGATTCATCTTGGCTGAAGCATTCAAAAAAGATTTCATCCGGGTGAACCGTAATCACAGGATCGAATACAAAATAGAAATCGAGTTGTTTTTTCCAGACATAGCGACGAAACTTTTCTCTCGCATCATAATAGGGCTTCCACCGTTCATAACTGCGAGAACCAATTTGAGTGAGTTCTTCACGAATGGCGCTCATTTGGGCAGCGACTTCTGCTTTCTGTACGGCAAAAGATTGCCATTCTAGATCTTCTTGTTTTTGTGCCCATTCTTTATAGGCTTCGTTGTCTTTGGGTTGGTAGCGCAAATCAGAGACAACTACATCATGGAGGGCGCTAATGGCTTCTCGAAAGGCGACACTTTTACCCAATTCGCCGATAAAATAGGTGGGCGGGCGTTTGGTGTCTGGGGAAAAAGACATTTGGGTATTATTTCCCTGGTTGTTAACGGCTGTGCTGCCGTGGTATGAATAGGCAAATTCCATAAGGTTGACCTCAAATTTTGAATAAAATGATAATTAACGTCGGATTTCTGTCACCGGTTTGACTTCAATGGGCAGGGGGATGTGGGGATAGTGCTGGTGTAAGCGTAACATTAATTGTAGACACTGGGCTTTATCGGCGATCGCCATTGTCGCTGACTGCCGAGTTAGCACTTCGGCAATCACCTGGGCTGCGGCTTCACTTTTCAGGGCTTCCTGTTCCAAGAACTGAAAGACCTTCTGTTTCGCCATCCGGCCCCGATTCACTTGAGATAAAACCGTGATAAAATAGGGTTTAAGATGTTCTAATTGCTCTGGGTTGTCGGTGGCGTGATTGTGCAAATATTGGCTCGCGAAGGCTTGCATATCGGTGCTGGGATGTTCGCTAAACTTAAGTAAATAATCTTGCCCCTGGGGTTCCTCGAACGTGCGGGTAACCAACTGACGGGCAAATTCCCGTACATCTTCGCGGATACTGTCGCAGATGAGAACCATCACTTCTGGACTCCAGTCACTGTCGGTAAACTGGCGCTGGAAAAAGTCTTGGGCAAAGTTGCGCGAGTCCTCCCATTTGGCTTCTAGGATGCGAATGGCGGCCAATTTTTCGGCTTCGGAGGCTTTGATGCGATCGCTGTTATGCTCTATCATTGTCCAAGACGCTTGCCTGACTGTTAGCACTTCATGGCTGGCCAAGCGCACAATTTCAGCAATTGACCAGTGTTTTGCCCAGCGATGGACGTTTGCATCCAGGATAACGCCACTGAGTTGTTGAGCAAAGCCAGACTTAGACTTGAGCAAACTTGAGGTTAACTCTGGGGAAATTTCGCCCTTCCATCCGGGAAGATGGAGATGGAGGAGGGAAAACAGGTCTTTGTGAACGCCTTCGTGGGATTCTGGAGTCAGCAGAAACTCGATTAATTCTGTGGCTAGTGGGGTGCTAAACTCCAGATGACCGTTTGCCAGACGGGAAATAATTGGCTGAATCGATTGCCGTAGATCGGGAACAGCACTGACGGCCATGGCTATGATAGCATCTCGGTAGTCTTCTCGCAGTTGGCGATCGCCCAATTGACCAAAGATTTCTACGCCAATGGTGCGGATAGCTTCTTGAGGTGACGCAATTAACGACTCGATAATGCTCACCGGTAGCTCAGTCGCTGGAGTTTCATGGTTGTGCAGCAGTCTTGCACCCAGGGTTTGCACTTCGGGAACCGGATGCTGGAGGAGGTCGAGAATGACTTGTAAACTGAGGGTTTGTAGGGGAGTGGCAAAGAGTAGCAGGAGCGTGTCGGATATGGCTGCTACTGGTTCACCCTCAGTGCTACTAATGAGTTCAGAGATGATGTAGCCGATGATAATTTTAGTTCTATTTTCCGGGATGGGATGCGATCGCAGCAACTCACGAGCAAACTCTTGAATTTCCAGATGAGGACTCAGGAGCAACTGACACAGGAATTCAGCCGAAGCCACAAATACATCTGGGTTTGCGTCTATCCACTCTTGCGCTTGCGTGCGAACCGGGGCAAAACTACAGTTTAATAAAGCAACAACTAAATCAAAATCGGGATTTTCTGGAGTATACCGTTGCCGCGCCCAATTAAAGGCAAACTCTATCGTTTCATCATAGGATTGACTCAATAATCCCACTAAATCCTGCACCGGTATCTGCTGGCAAAAGTCCGGATTATCCTGCAATGCTTTCACCGCAAACTCATGCACCGGATGACAGTGACTTTTTAATAGTAATTCCAGCAAAGCATCCGGGCGCTGATTCCAAAGTTCCGGAAAAGCTTCCTCCCTAACTTCTGGTGGAGCATCTCCCGGTTTATAATCCCCTTTACATTTCCAAGCCTTAAATCCATACTGCCAAGAATAGCGAGGACTATTGCTGTAAAGAATCGGATTAAAAGACAAATAACCCGCATATTTATCCCAGTAACTGTTCATATCAATGCGCCGCCAGTCTGGAGTCCATCGATAGAAGGCACTTTTTCGCACCGGTTGAGCATCCCCATCCCTGTAGGCTAACAGCACGCCCACAGCTAAATTAATATAGTTTAAATCCCCTTCTTCTCCTAATTTTCTGAGGGTGCGCCATACCCGTCTTCGCAGATAGTCGCGAGTTGAATGACTGTAAGCTATGCGGCTATTTGGACTTTGTTGTTCCTTGAGCAAATTATCTTGTACAAATTCGTAGCGTTTGGTTTGTTGACTATATTCGTACTCATATCGCCGCACATGGCTACCATCTGATAATTTGAAATAATAGGTTTTGCTGTCATACAATGCTTTTCCCGTTTCAAAGCGCCAAGCTAAACTGCCAAAAAAATCGGCATCTTGGCGATATTCTGCCATTTTAAATAGATGGCGTAGGGGTTTGAAACTCGGAGGCGCGAGGGGTGCAGTCTGGATAAACTGGTGTAAGGCTGGACGAGTGATATCCAGATGGGTTTGATAGAGGGTTTGTAGGACTTCAAAGGGTTGATAGTCCTTGGTATCGAGATAGGTTTGCAGAGCATCGGTTAAGGTGTCGGTGTTTCCGGTGGCGATCGCCTCTTGTAGAATAGTCGGTAGGCGATCGTGCGCCCTTTGCTGCAACTCCTCCCTTGTCCGAGCATCCCCCAACTTCCACATGGACTCAAACGCAATTCGCTTGACAAAATCCGGCGTTGATGCATTCTCCTCCAACTGCTTCAATACCGGCAGCGCTTCGGAATTTCCCAATTGTCCCAAAGCATAGGCAATACAATAATCTCGCAACGGTTCCCCCGTCCCCAAAAGCTTAATCAGATGCGGAGTTGCGGCACTCAGTTGCAACTCTCCCGCCCGCCAAATGATGCGCTCAAGGGGCCAATTGTCCGGTGGACTGCCTTCGAGATAGGATAAGATGCGATCGTCCCACGTCATCTCCTCACGACTTGCAACAGGTTCAGCCGCAGCCGTAACATCCTGATAGCCCTTCTTCGTTTTATCCTTAACTAACTTATCAAAAATAACTTCCGCATCCGGCAAAGGCACGGGTTTAGAGGTTTTCGTCCCCTCTTTCAGATTACCTCCCCGACGACCATAGCGAAAATTGACGATATAGCCATCATCGCCTGCCGAGAGCAAATCCACCTCATAAATCTTATCCGAGCGATCGTCCTGGTAATGGAGAGTTGTCTGCTTAATCCGTTTCATAGCCGTGAGGAGAAAAGATTGTTGGCCATTTTAGTCAACTTTTCCCGCCGCGTCCACACTCTGTATTTATGCTTACTCAGTTACGTTATACTGCGAATTAACCGTTTAAACGTCAAACTTTTAGAGCCAAAATTAATCAGTAAACCCACGTCTAACTTATAGACTTTCAAATAATTCAAAGCTTGAGCCAAATGCACATCTTCAAGCTGGATCGTTGCTTTTAGCTCCACCAATACTTTATGTTCTACCACAAAATCAGCGCGGCGTTTTCCAATAGGGTGGGGAAGATTTTTGTAGTAGATGTGTTGTTCTATTTCCCGCTCAAAACTTAATCCCGCTTGTGTTAATTCGTAGGCTAAGGCTCTTTGATAAATGACTTCTTGAAACCCGTTGCCGAGAAAGTTATGGACTTCAAATGATGCACCGATGATTTTGTGGGTTATTTGTTCGTATTTCAACTCCATGGCTTGAACACGGATTATGCGGATGATAGGATTACGCTGATTTTTTGTCGTGCTACGCACGATATCTGTAATCTTATCACAATTTTTCATCCGTGTTCATCTTTTCATCTATTTAATCCGCGTTCAGGGGCTGTTTTTGCGATACCCAGGAAGATTAAATCGGGATCAAAATGGAGATGAGGATGTAATTGGGGATACTGTTGGGTGAGGAGTTGGGTGAGGAGTTTTCCGTCTCCACCTGTGAGAATGATGGGAGTTTGGGGATATTGGGTGTGCCAATTTTGGATAAAATCGTGTAAACCGGCTAGAAGGGTATAGAGAATACCACTGGCGATCGCCTCTTGCGTCTCCAAACTCCAGCGTTTGGGCAGTTGCTCCGATAGGCTGATTTGGGGTAAGGTGCGGGTATGTTGGGCTAATAGACGGGTTTGCAGTCCTAGTCCGGGTAAGATGGCTCCTCCGATTAAATGGCGATCGCCATTAGCTCCAGTTAGAGTGAGCGCAGTTCCCCCATCGATGACTAAAACCGGCCATCCCCATTTTGTTCCTGCACCGAGAAGGGCTAAGGCGCGATCGATGCCCAAGGTGGGATAGACTCCCTTGAGGGGTAGATCGGCTAATTCAATGATATGGGTTTGGGAATAGGATCTCCAGATGGGCGTAATTTCGGGAATTACTGATGCAATCCGGAGGGGTAGAGCATTAAAAGTTTTCCTCAAATAATCATCCTTGAGGGGGCAATTTTGTAAAATTAGCTCTGGAATCTTTCCCTGTTCTAGTTCAGGGATTATGAGCTGAATTTCATCTACGGATAAAAGTTCGGTATCCCAACGGCAGAGCAAGGCGTGGCGATCGCCAATTCCCCAATGAAACCGAGAATTTCCCATAGCCAAAGCTAACCACACCACCGTTGACTCCTCTTCCGATTTAGCCCAAAGTTGCTAGAATAATGGGCACAAGTGGGATAGCTTCCCCTTGATGCCATTATTCTTAAATAACATTGCCCTGATTTTGAGTCCATGGTCTTAGAAACACAATTAATCCCAGGTTTGCAGATTCCTGTACTCGGTTCCCTGTTTTCATTCTTACCTATTGATTCCCTCTTTTCGACCCAGGGAATTATGGTAATGTTGCTCATGGCCTATGCTGGAGCCATGTGGATGTTCCTCAGTAGTGCCCCTAAAGTTTATACGATTATGGTATCTGATTTAGAGATTGCTAGAGGATTATACGAGGATGTACTGCAATTACCCGAAGCTGATGTACCCCTTCATTATTATTATAATTATGAGCAAACCTTGGGAACGACTGGCTTAGATCCCCTCTATCTGTCTCCAGGAATAACGCAAACGGTGCAAAAAGAAGTCCCAGAAGGACTTTGGTATCAATTAAAGAAAAATGCCCAACTGCATGTGATTTCCGGGGCAAGTTTGGGCCACAATAACCGCCAGCGCCATGTTTGTTTCGATCATGATTGTCTCGAACAGGTGTTAATGCGGGTACAATTGCGAGGGGTGAAAAATAAAATTCGCCGCAATAAACCCTTGAACTTTTTAGTCAAAGACCTGCAAGAGCGGGTGATTGAAATCACGGAAATTTCTAGTTAATCCCGCCCAACTTTTCAGAGAATCATGACCCAATTTATCACTCTATTAGTCGTCGCTGCTGTAGGTATTTCGGTAACGGTGCAAGCTCAAGCGATGGGCATTTTAGAACAAAAGTTAGGTGTGTTTGATAATATTGTAATCACCTATGGGGGTGGGGGGTTGCTGATTTTAGCGATCGCTCTCTTGCGTACCCTATTTGCAGGCTATACCTGGAGTAACTATGGCCTCTTACCCGGCTATGCCATTGTGCCGGGAATCTGTGGTTTAGTCATCGTGGGGGGAATTGCTTATTGCGTCTCCCAGGTGGGGTTATTGGCCACCTTTTCCTTAAGTTTAGCAGTGCAATTCGCCCTCGGTTCCCTCTTAGATACCTACGGCATCGGACTTGACCCCCGTCCAATGACCCTATCCCGTTATTTGGGGGTGGGACTGGTTCTTGCCGGGGCGATTTTGTTTCTGAAAAAATGAGGTTAACGATCGAATAAAGAAACTAACGTCAGGCTGGATCTGTCCTGAATACCTAAGATTTTAATCCTTTTTTCTATGAAACCCTGGATCTCCCTTTTAGCGATCGCCCTCTTCTCTCCCCTAATCTCCCTTCCCAGTTGGAGTGCAGAGCGCGTCGTGTTTAAATATTCCGTCTTTCGGCGATCGCTCTCCGTTGCAGAACTCACCACGTTTGCCGAAACCGGAGAAATGACCCCCGCTCTCAAACGCAACCTACAAACCCTAGGACAAAACCCGGAAGAGTTGCGTACTATGCTAACCGCTCCCATTGCCGTGGATATTTTATTTCTCGATAGAGTTTTAAACAGCATCATCGGCCGCAAAGTCTTAGATCGAGTCGGGGAAATTGTCCATCCTCCCTCCCAGAACTCCAATACTCAAGCCCTCCGCGCTGCCTTGATTTTATCCGCCAGCGACGATGGAGAAATTACCTTACTCGAAACGATGCAAAACTACCCCACACCGGACGTAGAAGTGGAAGGAGAGCGCCTCATGGAAGCTTACGACCAACTGAGTCGATTTGCCAAACCCGCCCAAATTTTGATTGATGTGTTCAAATAAGCGATCGCCCCCATACTTAAGTCCTTCTTCAAATTTCCCCTCAGATTTCGTAATTCTAGCTACTCCATCGCCCTCAATCTTTTTTGTAAACTAGAATGTCAATCTAATTTTTCTGAAGCCCATAAGAGATCTAACCTCTTCATCTGGGAAAGAGTCCTTACACTGAATCACGATCAACTGTCAAGTCTCTACAGGTAGATCTCTTTGACAAATGTCAGGATTTCCTGTAATTTCATGTGACACACCAATCATACATGGGAGCAGAAACCGGGATGCATCATCAAAGACCAGACCGCTCCAACGTTCCTGTTATTACCCAAGGATAGGCTAAAATCTTGATTAAAACTGACTACCTCATTCATTCCCTTAGCCAATTTTTCCAGCTCCTCTGGGGATCGCATACCCCGATCCTACCGAGCAAAACCTCAGAACAACCTTTACATTTACCGCGTCAACTGGCGATCGCCATACTCGGTATTTGTCTACTCCCCATTACCCTCAACCTGATGGGAGTAGATTTTGGCACTTACGCCCTCAAACTTGACCTAGAAACCCTCCCCGATCTCACCTCCAACCAACTCAGCGACACCCTACACCAAACCCTATCCGGCAGTTTTACCCATACCCTTCTAGAATGGAGCGCCTTTTGCACCGCCCTATTCACCGTCGTTCTTGCCTTCGCCCACTTCAAAATTCAACAAGACGTAACCACCCCTATCCTAGGGATCGCTCTCTTCTTCGCTGGAGTCATGGATGCCTTCCATACCCTAGCCGCCGATCGCCTAATTTCAGCCGTTGCAGACAACCACAACCTGATCCCCTTCACCTGGGCCATTTGCCGACTATTTAATGTCATCATTACCTTAGCCGGAGTCAGCCTCTTACTCCTCCCCAACGCTAAACGCTGGAAACATAAATTTCATGTGGTCATTGCCATTAGCCTAGTCTTTGGTCTCATTGCCTACCAAATCATCTATCTCTGTGCCACCAGCAGCACCCTCCCAGAAACCATGTTTCCTGGCACTCTCTTCACCCGGCCCTGGGATGTCATTCCTCTGATCCTATTCCTACTCGGTGGTTTCTGGATTTATCCCCGATTCTACCAGAAATATCCCAGCCTATTTTCCCACGCCCTCATTATCAGCACCTTACCCAATGTTGCCACCCAACTGCACATGGCCTTTGGGTCTACAGCCCTATTTGATAACCACTTTAATATCGCTCACTTTCTAAAAATCATTGCCTACTTAGTGCCCCTGGCTGGACTTATCCTGGATTATATTCATACCTACTATCATTTAGAAGAAACCAACCAAACCCTCAACACCGAAATTATCCAACGCCAACAGATAGCTCAAGAACTACAACGATCGGAAACTCACCTGAGATCGAAAAATCAACAACTGAACCAAACCTTATCCCAACTGCAAAACACCCAAGCTCAACTGATTCAAACAGAAAAAATGTCTAGCTTAGGTCAGATGGTTGCTGGACTCGCCCATGAAATTAATAATCCCGTGAATTTTATTTATGGCAACCTACGCCATACCGAAACCTATACCCAAGATTTATTAGAACTCTTGCATCTGTATCAACAACATTATCCACAGCCTGATGCAGAAATTTCCACCTACATCGATCGCATTGATTTACAGTTTCTAGAGCAAGATTTACCCCAAATGATCGGTTCCATGAAACAAGGCTCAGAACGGATCAAAAACCTCGTCATTTCCCTAAGAAACTTCTCCCGCTTAGATGAAGCTGAATTAAAAACCGTCGATCTTCATGAAGGTCTAGAAAGTACCCTCGTAATGCTAGAACATCGTCTCAGATCGGGAATTAGGGTCACCAAGCACTATCAGCCTTTACCCCAGATTGAATGTTATCCCGCCCAACTCAATCAAGTCTGGATGAATTTGATCGCCAATGCGATCGATGCCCTCCAAGAACATCCAGAGATTGAGCATCCCCATTTGATTTTGTCCACTTTTTGCTTAAATGACTACCAAGTACAAATCACCATTACCGACAATGGCACAGGCATTCCTGAAGAGATTCAAGCTCAAATTTTCGATCCCTTTTTCACCACTAAGCCTGTAGGTTCGGGAACCGGCTTAGGATTGTCAATTAGTTATCAAATTATTCAACAGCATAACGGAGATATTCGGCTCTTCTCCCAGAAGGGACAAGGGACAGAAGCACGGGTAATACTCCCGGTTAAGCCAGTGCAAGGTTAAGCTTGAGTAATGTGATATACAATACTCTCAAATCAATATCCCAGGAGGGGGGATATCAGGAGTAGCAAATCTAGTTAACATACAATAAGAAGTTAGATCCCGTAGCTTGGCATTCCTATGACCTTACCCAACACTGGCAGCGTTCTGGCTACTCTTGCCCAAGTGAATATGATGGGGGCCTTAACCGCAAGGGTGAAAGACCTTCCGGTGAAAGAGTTTATTTGTTTACTCGATTTTATCACGGCTGAATTTCAGCAGTTTTTAAGGGCGATCGAGTTGATCAACAATGAAGCCCTAGAAGCCATGTTGGAACAGATCCTCGATGCCCTCACCCTGAAAATTGGGCAAATTTTACAAGCCGATCGCACCCTGATTTTCTTGGTCAATGAAGATAAGGGTCAGTTATGGTCAAAAATTAATCAACCCGATGCCGAAAAGCCGATTGAAATTCGCTTTCCCCTCCATGTGGGTATGGCGGGCCATGTGGCCATCACGGGAGAATGCCTTAATGTGGAAGATGCCCCCAGTCATCCCCTCTTTCAACCGGAACTCGATAAACAAACCAATTATCAGACCAAAAGCCTCCTCTGTATGCCCATCCTCAGTAGCAAAGGGCAAGTCGTCGCTGTCGTGCAACTCTCCAATAAAGGGGGAGGACTCCCCTTTTCGGCTGAGGACGAAGAAACGTTTAAAGATTTCTCAGGGTCAATTGGCATTATCTTGGAAACGTGCCAATCCTTCTATATGGCTGCTCGCAATCAACGGGGAGCTGAAGCCCTGTTAAAAGCGACTCAAACCCTGGGTCAGAGCTTGGATGTGGAATTAACCTTAAGATCCGTGATGGAACAAGCGCGAGATTTGATGAAGGCTGACCGCAGTACCTTATTTTTACTCAGCAAAGAAAATCAAGAACTGTGGACAAAAATTGCTAAGGCTGATGGCAAAACTCCCCTAGAAATCCGGATTCCCACCAATAAGGGGATTGCGGGTTATGTGGCTTCGACGGGAGAACTGCTGAATATTCCCAATGCCTATGAAGACCCCCGATTTGATCCGAGTACAGATAAGCGATCGGGCTATCATACTCGCAATATTTTATGTATGCCGGTGTTTAATTCGGAAAAAAAACTGATTGGGGTGACCCAACTGATTAATAAAGAGCAAGGCAGTTTTACTAGCTCTGATGAAGAGTTTATGCACGCTTTTAATATTCAGGCGGGTATGGCTCTGGAAAATGCCCAACTGTTTGAAAGTGTGCTGTTAGAAAAACAATATCAAAAAGATATTTTAGAGAGTTTGTCTGATGCAGTAGTTTCTACGGACATGCAAGGGCGCATTGTGACCCTGAATGAAGCGGCTTTAGAATTATTGGGTTGTTATTGGAATTCGGAAGAAAATCGGCATCAAATTCAGCTTTGGGAGTCTAAGTTGATTGGACGAAAAGTTTGGGAAGTTGTCCCGATTGAAAACTTAAAAATGCGAATTGAAGACAGCTTACAAAATGGCACAAAACAATATATCCCTGAGCAAGGATTAAAGGTGGGAATTTATCCTTTACAGGGCGATAAAAGATGTTTTAATTTAGCTATTATTGATGTAAACGATCCAGATTGGTTTATTCCTTGGAACGATCCCCAGGAAGGCAAGATTTCCGCTAAAGATGTGGGTAAGGTAGAGCGGAGCATTAATTTAACGGTTAATCCTTTGACCAATCCGAGTGGCGAAGTGAGGGGGGGATTAGTGGTGTTAGAAGATATTAGTCAAGAGAAGCGCATGAAGACCACGATGTATCGCTATATGAATCCGGATGTGGTGGATCAGGTGATGGCGTTGGATAATGATTCGTTGATGATTGGAGAACGAAAAGATGTGACGATTTTGTTTTCGGATATTCGCGGATATACAACGCTGACGGAGAATTTAGGCGCTCAGGAGGTGGTGACGTTACTCAATCAGTATTTTGAAACCATGGTCGAGGCGGTGTTTAATTGTAAGGGAACTTTGGATAAGTTTATTGGTGATGCTTTGATGGCAGTGTTTGGCGCACCTCTTCCCTTATCCAATCATCCTTGGATGGCGGTGAAATCGGCTTTAGATATGCGCCGCAGATTAGCAATTTTTAATCAAAGTCGATTTATGGAAAATCAACCCCATATTCGCATTGGGATTGGGATTAGTTCTGGGGAAGTGGTATCGGGAAATATTGGCTCTCGTAAGCGGATGGATTATACGGTGATTGGGGATGGGGTGAATTTGAGCGCTCGCCTGGAAGGGGTGACCAAGGAGTATGGCTGTGATATTATTATTAGCGAGAATACTTATAAGTTGTGCGGCGATCGCCTTTGGGTCAGAGAACTGGATAAAATCCGAGTTAAAGGTAAAAATGAAGCCGTCAGTATCTATCAAGTCATTGGCGATAAACAAGTGGCTCTCGACTCCCAGCAGCAAGAGCTACTGGAGCTATACCATTTAGGACGTTCTGCGTATATCCATCGAGACTTTAGCCAAGCCATCCACTATTTCGAGAAAGCGCAAACGCTTGATACGATGGATAAAGCCATTAATATTCACATCGAACGCGCTCAGGTGTATTTAGATAATCCTCCTCCAGAATCTTGGGATGGAGTGCATACCATGACGACAAAGTAGTTAAGGATTTGAGATTACCCAAATTAAATTAACTATACAGTGCTTTCCCATTACCCATTACCAGTGCGAAGGGCTGAGACTCGGCGCAGTCCCAACCATCCTCCTAAACCGCCTACTAATGCGCCAAACACCAGGAGGAGGAAAAATAAGGTTGTGGTAT
Organism: Roseofilum capinflatum BLCC-M114; assembly: GCF_030068505.1. Classification (NCBI taxonomy): domain Bacteria; kingdom Bacillati; phylum Cyanobacteriota; class Cyanophyceae; order Desertifilales; family Desertifilaceae; genus Roseofilum; species Roseofilum capinflatum. The sequence goes on along the minus strand of NZ_JAQOSO010000104.1, from coordinate 93,285 downwards.
CGGTATAGATCGTCCAATAGGAGTCCTGGAGGTGAGAGAGTAGGGGGATAAGGGATAATTCTTGGGTCAAGAACTTTAATGAGACTTGCTCAAACCCTTGAACGATGCTCCAGGCGATCGCCCCCCCAACACTGCCGAGAATCACCCCTTGGATCATAAATGGGAGGCGAATCCACCAATGAGAAGCGCCAACCAAGTGCATAATCTCGATTTCTCGGCGACGGGAGACCACAATTAACTCAATGGTGGTGGTCATGACGGCGATCGCACTCACCATTAACACCATGGTTACCCCCAAGCTCAAAATCCGCAACCCCCGGTTAATGGTCGAGAGCATCTCTAACGCTGCTTCTCCGTAAATTACCTCATCCACCCCTGACAACTGCTCTAACTGGGGTACTAAACCCCGGAGCGCCTCCGGAGACTCCGCTTTTACTCTCAACTCATCCACCAGAGGATTGGTCGGTAAAATCTCGGTCGCCGCATCTGGGGAGTTTAACCCCAACTCCGTCAACAAATCCATCCAAGCCTCCTCCTTGGCAATGTCCTCCACCTGCACCACTCCGGGCAGATCTGCCACCTGAGCCACCAGAGGCTTGGCGCTCCAGCCTGCATCTAAATATACCGAAACCTCCAACTGACTGCCAAACTGATTGGCTAAACCCTCCAACTGCCAAGCCACCTGCCAGCTCAAGCCAAACAAAAATAACAACACCGTCACCGTACTAATGGCCGCCCAATTCATCCATCCCCCACGGCGCAACCCCAACTGTACCTCACTCCACAGATAGCCCAACTTAACCACCATCAGAAAAACCCCATTAAATCGCGATCGCTTTGAAAATTAGCATAAACCTGCTATCTTGTGACCCAGAAACATCGACCATTCTTTCTGACCTAACGGCGATCGTCCCCCAAAAGCCCAAAAAATCAGCAGTTTTCCGGAAACCCGCAAAAATTTTGTGTTGATGGGGGAGAACCCAGCATACAATTAGGAATCAGGTCATAGCGCTCCCCTAGGTTTTCTGGGAGTTGTCATCTAAAATAAACAAGTCCTAACGGTGAGGTAGTGAACAAATGTCAACAATCTTTGGAACTCCTGGTAACGATATCTTAGTGGGAACACCCGGTTCCGACAATATATTTGGCTTAGAAGGCGGTGATTTTCTCGAAGGTCGAGAATCAGGCGACTTCCTATCGGGGAACCAACAAAACGATTTCCTCTCCGGTAACACCGGTAATGATAGCCTCCGAGGGGGAATGGATAATGACACCCTCTTCGGCGGACAAGACGATGACACCCTCCTCGGAGATTTAGGAGATGACTATGTATCTGGAGACCTAGGGAATGATTCCCTGTTAGGCAACCAAGGCAACGACCAACTCCTGGGAGGTATGGGTAACGATATCCTCTATGGAGGACAAGACCAAGATACCCTCTATGGAGGGCAAGGTGCAGACTCCCTCTTTGGAGACCTAGGAAACGACACCTTATTTGGCGACCTCGGCCCCGATACCGTCACAGGGGGAGCCGGTCGTGATATATTTGTTCTCTCCAATAAAAGTGTAGCCGGCCAAAACCCCACTACAGGCGGCCCGCAAAAAGTAGATGCTGATATTATTGTCGATTTTGCTGATGGAGGAGACCTGATTGGCCTGCAAGAAGGGCTACAGTTTAGTCAACTCTCCTTCTTTGCCGATACCATCGTCTATCCCGATGGCAGCAGCATTAGCGGAACCATGATTCAAGACCAAGTAACCGGTAACTATCTGGCCTTGCTGCCCGGTATCAATCCCAGCCAACTCACCACCGATGACTTTACCCTAGACCTAGTTAACCCCATCACCGGAGGAACCCCAACCCCCACGCCTACACCCACACCGACTCCAACACCCACCCCGACACCCGTTCCGCCTCCCGTCCCTTCTACAGTAACCCTGGCGTTAATAGATGGAAGAGCATTTGAAGGCGATGTAACCAATACAGCTAGTTTCAGGGTTACCCGTGCAGGAGGAAGCACAGAAGCAGCACTAACGGTAAACTACACTATTGGCGGTACAGCAACTAACGGTACAGATTATCAATCTCTTAGTGGTAGTGTGACCATTCCTGCTGGTGCAACAGAAGCAATCATTACCGTGACTCCTATTGATAATGTTGACTTTGAGGATGGAGCGAGAACCGTTGATGTAGCTCTAGCGGCAAGTGGGTTTTATATTGTTGACCCAGCAAATAATGCCGCTCAAGCCACCATCTACGACAACGAAACCATTTATGTTGATGATGACTATGTTGATAACGATACAGTCGGTGGCGCTCAAGGCGATCAAGCGGTAGTCGGTCTCAACGCCTTTAGGGAGATTAACCCTGCCATTCAAGTGGCTGGTGGTAATAATGAGCCTCCCCCAGCGACCAATGCTGAACCTGGAATTGTTATCGTAGCGGCTGGAGAGTATCCGGATGTTGTATCAATTAGCCGCACGATCCGTTTGCAAGGCCCTAATGTAGGAGTGGCTGGAAATGCCACCCGTAATCCAGAAGCACATATCAGAGACCTAGTAGACCCAGTAAATGGTAATGGTTCTATTACCTTTGATGCTACAGGCCCAGGTACAGGCCTGGTCGAAATTAATGGTTTCCTGATTGACCCCCCAGACGGCCAAATTGCGATCAATACCCGAAATGCTGGGAATAACACGCTAATTACCAACAATATCATTGAAGATGTGGATAACGAATCGGCGATCGTCAATTTCCCCCAAACCAATCCAGCGTTAAACCAGACAGAAAACTTGACGATATCCAATAACTTGATTCGCGATGTGACAGGTGACAATAGAAATGGACTATTCCTATTAGATATTACTGGACTAACGATTAACAATAATGACATTCAGACTATTCCTGGAAATGGAAGTCGAGGGATGAATCTCAGTGGTATTGTGGGGGGAACGATTTCTAACAATAGGATTACTAATACCAACGAAGATGCGATTCAGCTTGCGAATAATATAAAAATTGCATCGGGTTTCCCTCGAGATGTAAACACTGAAAATGTCACCATCTCTGATAATATTATTACAGATGCAAATACTTCTGGTTTGGCAACTAATGGTGGCATTCGGTTACGTGATGGTAACTTCGCAGGTACGAATACCATTTCTGGGAATCGGATTAGTAATACGGGCCATGCTTCGTTAGTTTATAGAGGGGCAAGTTTTCCTGGTGATACAGGTGAGTTTACTCCTGTTGCAAACACATTGACAGTTACAGGTAACACCTTTAATCGAGGAATTAATGGTGGCATGTTTGCAATTGATAACAACAGTGTAAATAATGTATCGATTGCTAGTGGAGCTAACTTTGTACCAGGAACAGTAGCAGAAGACCCAACAGGATTAACTGCTGCTAATGCAACAAACCCCATCGCTTTAGTTGAAGGTGGTATAAACTTCATATAACAGAGCTAGGGAGTAACTATCTAGCGAGTAGGGTGGGCAGGATAATCAGCCATAATGTACCTTCTACAACTGTTGTCCTGCCCACCGTTACTATCTATAACAACGGTATCTGTGTTATTCTCCTGAAGCCAGATTTTCCTGTCTTAAAGCTCACCATGAAAAATTTAGAATCTGCTGGGCGATCGCCTGCTTATTCTTCAATCAGTTCCCGTTCAATGCCTTTACCTGCTTTAGCAGATTCAATGGAACTTAAAAGATGAGCGGCATTCGCTGGATTAGATAAGAGATATAGGGTTTCTTTCCATGATGTAAATTCATCGAGAGACATCAGTACGGCTCTTTCCCCTTTATCATTGCAGAGAACGATCGCTTCGCTATTGGCGATCGCACGTTCAATCACACCATCTAAATCCTGTTGCGCTTGCTGAGTCGTCAAGGAGAAAAAGTTGATGGCGAAGTTGTGGTTGCACAATTGCAAAACAAGTTTGAGAAAATAGCGTTAACAACAGAACCCGATTAGACTACGGCAAAATCAGAATAGGGGCGCATAGAGGGATGGTGAAAACCAATAACAATTTCTTGCTTAGAAATTCCCATCTCTTCCAAATCTTGATCCACTTCAATATCTGTATTATTCTCCTGAAGCCAGATTTTCCGGTCTTTAATGTCAAAATGAAAGATGCAGTGATGAATGCGCCGAGTCTCTTGCCAGCCAATATCGAGTAACAGGTAATGGTAATTTTCTGTATCCAACACAAGCTGCACTTCAATTCCTGGTTCAGGACTTTGGCTCATGGAGTGGGCATATTGTTTGAGCAAAGTGGTTATACTCTGCCGATAATGTTCTAGTCGATCCATAATTGAATTTCCTCCGTATCTGGCGTAAAAACAATCAGTAGTAATTAGCCTTGCTTTTCTAGGGCAGTTCTGACGGTTTGATGAAACCGATTTTTTCGAGACATGCTTTATACTCTAAATTACAATCGTCTACCAGTCTACGATTAAAGCACGGTTAAACAGGAGGCGATCGCCTGACAACCATCCAGATTCAGATAAAATAAGTAGCAGCTAGTAGGGTGGGCAGGATAATCCGCCATAATGTAATTTATACCACTTTTGTCCTGCCCACCTTTACTATCTATCCATAACAGGGAGATCTGTGTTATTGACCTGAAGCTAGATCTTTGCGTCTTTAAGAGCAACATGAAAAATGCAGCTTAACTATTACCCATTCCCCTTCTGCCGCGCGAAGCGCTGTATAAAATCCTGAATCGATAAAAATTTTGCCTCAAACAAGGCTAACATATCTTTAGGCTTAGGATTACCACGGGACTCGCCCTTCATTCCCATGGCAATCAATAAACCACAATAGCCTTGAGTTTGACGACATTGATCGTCCCAGTGTTTGCGATTTTTTTGGTATTTAGAAGTTCTCTCAAATTCATCAAATAAGTATAAGTTGCCATCTCCGGTTTGAAGAATCCCTAGATCAAACATGGTTTCTGTATAGGGATCTTCTCCCAAATTCAATCCAATCCCATCCAAGCCATCAATGGCTTCTAAATCTCGGATTAAGGTCTTGGCGTTTCGTTTACTGGTTTGAACGATCGCCACCGGTAATCCGGCTCCAATACCTCGGATTTCTTCCGGTGCAGCCGGGTAAAATTGAATGTGTTCGCGAATTTGCTCCCAAGTTTCCCAACTGAGAATATCGAGGCGACAGAGGGCATTTTCGGGAATCAAATCATAGTGAAGAAGGGGGCCCTCTAAATCTTCATCCTCTTCTAAAGTATTCATCATGGCATCAAGCTCTAGGGAGACCTCTGGCAAGGTTTCTACTTTAACCAACAGGGAAGATTTAGACTCTTTATCGGTTTTTGGTAAAGAAATACGGTAACGTTGGCTGAGGGGTTCAAAAGATTCTATATCCAGAGAGTCACGAGTAGACTTGAAGAATCGATGCAAGGCTTCTAAAGCGACCTTGATCGCTAGGGGTTCCCGATCATATAAGGTGGTGCGTAAGCCTTCGAGGGGATGAATTACGCCGAAAGAGGGTTCAATTTCTGACCAAGGGAGCAGATTCAAAAAGCAGTCTTCTTCGGCTAGATCGGCTAAGAGAGAGTCGGGTTTCAGGTCAAAGTTAATAAAGAAACAGTCTTGATGAAATAGGGCTGTTTCTATATCTTCCATGGTGGTATGGTTGAGGACAGCTTGGCGAAATTGTTTGAGAGAGTCTAGGGAACGGTAGAGTATAATCGCGTATTCTTCGCCGAGCATTCCCAGGATAGAAACATAAAAATTCTCAATATCCCATTGATTGAGGTGGATACACAGAATTTGATGGTCAGCGAGTCTTTGCCAGGGTTGAATTTGCCAAATTTTTTCGGCACTCTTGGATAAGAAGGGGGGATATTCTGGATCGGTTTGGAGAAATTTTTGACCGACTTCTTCAAGCATCCGTTCAAAGAGATGATCGATCAGGGGTAACTGGGGCCGATATTCAATGTCAATGTCTAGGTTTTGTAATACGCCTCGCAAATAAAATTGAATTTCGCGATCGCACACTACGATTTTTTGCGGCCGACTGGGTTGACTCGGAGGGGGTGGGGTTTCCATGGCTTGTAGGAGCGCTCGGACGATCGCCTCTGGGCCCATTTCAGGATTGACCATTTCCATCGATCGCACCATTCCTTCTGAGCCATCCACCCATAAAATACATTCAGGCTGAAATGCCTCTTCTAGGGAGATCGGTATCACTCGGCGGTCTCCTTCCCAAATACTCCCTCCTGGTTGGGGTAACTGTTGAAGACGGCGACAGGTAGAGGGGGTTAGGTTGATCATAGGGGTTATCTCTGGGAATGGCCAATCAGTTCCAGAGTTTATCGTAATCTCTAGATTCTGTAGATTCTGATTTTAATCGCGATCGCAGGGGTTCTGGTAATTAAGTTTATGGTTACCAGTGTAGCTTTCTCTCCTGTAAGGGGGGTTGAGTCGATACAATAAAGATTAAGTTGACATCAGGAGTTGAGGTATACAGTTATGACTCAAACCATAGAGAGTTCTAAACGCGGCATTATGATGACTGATGCTGCTCTCAAGCAGGTGCAGTTTTTACGCGAAAAGCAAGGCAACGATCTGTGCTTGCGTGTAGGGGTTCGTCAAGGTGGATGTTCGGGTCTGTCTTATTTGATGGATTTTGAAACCATCGATCAGGTCAAAGACAATGATGAGATCTTTGATTATGATGGCTTTAAGGTGATTTGCGATCCCAAGAGTATGCTGTATCTCTATGGATTGGTACTCGATTACAGTGATGCTCTCATTGGTGGCGGATTCCAGTTTACCAATCCCAATGCCACTCAATCGTGTGGTTGCGGTAAATCTTTTTCTGCCTAGACTTGAGGCTCGTCATTTTCTGTTAAACTAGGTAGTTGGTCAAATTCGGGCGCGGTTTAGCCTGGATTTGACCAAAATTTATGTTTTGCACTAAGCCGGTTATGACTCAGACAGCAGAAGACTTGTTTAATGAAGGAATTGAACGCTACAAGAGGGGAGAAAGTGCCGCCACGTTGATTCCCTTGTTTAAGGATATTTGCGATCGCGCCCCCAAACAAAGTACCGCCTGGACTTGTTTGGCTTGGTTATATTTACTCGAAGATAAACCCAAATCGGCTTACAAGTCTGCACAAAAGGCGGTGAAGCTGAATCCGGAAGACCCTCAAGCCAGGGTAAATCTAGCAGCAGCCATGCTGGAAACCAATAAAAGTGGAGTCCGCGAACATATTGATATGGCCCAGCGTTTGATTATGGCCGTCTCGGAATATCGCCAAGAAATTGAAGAGAATTGTAAAGAAGGGTTAAGCAGAAAACCCGATTGGCAAAGCCTCCAGAGAATCTACGATTGGCTCTTTTCCAGTTAAATCAAGGGTTTTGGGTTTGAATGCTTGCCATTGCTAAGTAATTATCCTTATTGAAAAACTGTATAAAACTTCATGATTCTATACAGGATTTAACCCAATTTCTTCGATTCTAATGATAAGATCTGATGAACTCAGACATAAGGTTGGTCTATCAATCGGTCTGAGGGCAGATAATTTTTAACATGAAGTCAATTAAGAAAGGAGTCAGGATATTATGTCTGTTGATAGTAAAGTAGCCATTAAACCCGAAACCCGTAACCACAAAGGGTTCTTTGTCCAAGAAGCGGAATATAAACTGATGGGGATTGCTGATTCTGGATGGGCACTCATTTGTCTGGATGATGCGGTTTGCCATTATGTCGATCCCGATGATTTACAAGCCCTCCTGGAAGCTAATGGTGGCTTAGAGTAGATCGATTCTCAGTTTTTTGAGTAAATTGAATAGTCAAGATGACTGTACTCATTCAGTACAGTCTATTTTTTTGCTTCTGTTTGATTTATTCCTCTCACTCTTGTTCTAATCAAATTCAAACTCCATAAGTTTGTCAAAGCTGCTGCTGTTACGAGATTAATCTAGATTCAGCAATCTTAAAAGTGCAGTCGGCGTAAAAATAGAGAGAGTCACGACTCTAAAATCATCGGGGTTACGGGTAACAATACCATCTACCCCAGCCCTCAAAGCCGCTTGATACTGGATGGCATCCTCAAAATCTTGAAAATCACTTTTTAGAGCCTGATGGATAATCTCACTATCAACAACTGCAACAGCACAAAAATTCAGTAATTTACTGAGAAACTCAATTGTCCAAGCTTTGCCCCTAGCTTTACGAACAATATAAAAAATATCACTAATCGTTGATGCCGATACATAACCGTTTAACGCTCGTTCTTCACAGGCGGACAAAATGCGATCGCTCTGCTCGAAATAAGGCTCCCTTTGCAGAGCAACATCTATAATAATATTGGTATCCAGCAAAATTCTCATAGATGGTATTTCTCCTTAAGCGCCTCCCACTTCGCTGTATCCTCATCAAAATCATCTGGTACAGGTTCAGTCTGTTCAAACAAGCCTTGAAAAGCCTTGACCCGACTTTTGCGGGTTTGTACTTTAGCTTTAGAAGTCTCTCTCTGTTCTACCTCAAGGGTCACAGAGTCACCACTATGGCGATGTTTAATAAACAAAGTAAAATCTAACACCTGAGATAATAAAGGCTCTGGGATTTGATCGATCGCTTGAAGAAGCTGGTCTCTTAAAGTCATAATCTTAACCTTTGAACGCTGCTAGTGTAATCCATCAGATTGGAAACCACGATATACCCTCCGGCTATAGACAATTCTAACGTTTTAATTTTTAATCTTTAAAGATCAAGAAATACAAGGGTATGAAAGACAAACTCTTAAACGGACTCAACACGGTTTTAACTCTCAACTTATTTTTCGTCTTGTTTAGCTTTGGGTGGTTTGCGATCGCCCTTTTGGGTCGTTCTTTGGAGATTCCCCTAGGCTTCGATCTCTGGTATAGATTGTGGGAGCCGGTGTTTACTCCGGCGATCGGGATTTTGATGGCTGGCTCGATCGCCAGTGGTGTGATCAGTTGGATTAACCGCCGATTGAATCCGGAATCGAAATCTTAACCGATGGTTGGTAAGGTCTATTTAGTCGGCGCAGGATTAGGCAGTCTGGATACCCTCACCCTACGCGCTTATCATCTCCTGAAACAGGCCGATGTCATCATCTATGATGCGCTCGTTGATGCGCGTCTATTTTCCGAAGTGCGATCAGATTGTCTATTACTGGACATGGGAAAACGGGGAGGTCAACCGAGTGCCTCCCAAAGCAGCATTAATCAAGCGCTGATCTATTACTGTCAACAGGGGAATCAAGTGGTGCGCCTCAAAAGTGGCGATCCTCTGATTTTCGGTCGCAGTGGTTCGGAACTGCAAGCCCTGATGAGCCAAAACTGTCCGGTAGAAATTGTTCCCGGTCTTTCTTCTGCCATTGCTGCGCCGACTCTGGCGGGAATTCCCCTCACCGATCCGATCTTAAGTTATGGGTTTACTGTAGTGACAGCTCACGATCCGAGTCTGTTGAATTGGCCGGTTTTAGCCCAGATGGAGACCCTGGTCATTCTGATGGGAACCCGTAAACTAGCGGAGATTATCCGTCAACTTTGCAGCCATGGGAAAGATCCGCAGACGGCGATCGCCATCATTCGCTGGGCCGGATTTCCCGAACAACAGATTTGGCAAGGCAGATTAGACAACATTCTGGAACTCACCTCAGATCAAAAGCTGTCCCCAGCCGTGATTATTATAGGAAAAGTCGTGAATGAGCGGCTCCAAACTGTTGATTTTCCCTGTCCTATGCCCCTATCCCAACATACTATTTTAGTTACCCGTTCGGCGGGTCAATCCAGTCAATTTACGCAACTGTTGCAAGCACAAGGAGCCAGGGTGATTGAAATGCCTGCCCTAGAGATTGTAGCGCCTTCGAGTTGGGAATTGTTGGATCGGGCGATCGCCACTTTATCCACCTTTGACTGGCTCATCCTCACCTCCAGCAACGCCGTTGACTACTTCTTTCAAAGGCTCCAACACCATCACCTCGACAGTCGCGCCCTTGCCGGCCTTAAAATTGCCGTAGTCGGCAAAAAAACCGCCGCCAGTTTACGCCAACAGGGACTCGAACCTGATTATATTCCCCCCAACTTTATTGCCGATGCCCTCGTCGAGCATTTCCCCGAACCCTTATCCGGTAAAAGCCTGCTCTTTCCCCGTGTGGAAACCGGAGGTCGAGAAGTCCTCGTCAACCAATGCACCACCCAAGGGGCAAGTGTTACTGAAGTTGCCGCCTATCAATCCCAATGTCCCCAAACCCTGCCCCCAGAAGCCTTAAACGCGCTGCAAAACGGACAAATTACGGTGATTACCTTTGCCAGTTCCAAAACCGTTAAAAACACGGTTCAAATGCTGCAACAAGTGGGGGAAATTGCCCTAAATGCTGTAAATTCTGTCTGTATCGCTTCCATCGGCCCCCAAACCTCCAAAACCTGTGAAGAACTCCTAGGGCGCGTCGATGTTGAAGCAAAAGAATATACTTTAGACGGACTGACGGAGGCGATCGTACAATGGGCAAAAAATCATTAACCGTTCAATCTCTGTAGGGGCAGGTTATACCCAAATCTAGGACACCCACAAATCAATAATCTAAACCCGCCCCCATCCCACGACTCGCTTGAACTTGAGCTATCATTTAAGCAGTAGGTTTAGACAACTCTATTAATAGAAAAAAAAGATGGTTTCACTCTCTGAACAACCTGTAAAAATCATTCGTACTGAACGGGGACTAACCATTTCCGGAACTCGTATTACTCTGTACGATATCATCGATCATCTCAAGGCCCAGTATCCTCAGAAATTTATTCGTGACTCATTTAACCTTACCAACGAGCAAATTGATGCAGTCCTCGCCTATATTGACAGACATCAGGCAGAAGTAGAAGTTGAGTATCAAGAAATCTTGAAAACAGCAGAAGAAACACGACAATATTGGGAAGAGTACAATCGCGAACGCTTTGCTAAAATTGCTGCTACTCCACCTAGAAAGGGACATGAGTTAGTGCGAGTAAAGCTTGAAGAGAACAAAAGGCTGCGAGCATCAAGACAGTCATGATTATTCTGGCTGATTACAATTTGAATCGGCAAGCGCTCGTCCTGTCTGGAAGTTTAGTGACTGGAGGTTGGTTAGAGCTAATTTCCATTCGGTTGGTCACATTTGAAGCCATGGGTTTATCCGCAGATAGTAGCGATCGCCTGGTTTGGAATTTTGCCCAGACCAATCGGATGCTGTTACTGACCGCTAACCGCAATGCTAAGGGTGAAGACTCTCTCGAACAAGTCATGCGTGCAGAAAATCAACCCACTTCTTTTCCGATTATTACCATTGGCGATCTAGATCGGGTCAATGAATTTGACTATCGAGAGCGTTGTGTTGAAAAGCTTGTGGAAATTGTGATCGATCTTGACGATTACATGGGTGCAGGTCGTTTATTTATTCCCTAAATAGCAAAGAGTTATACTGTTTAATAAAAGATGAAATTACCTGAAGTGTTACTCAATGATATTCATAAGGCAGTCGATCGCATCGAACAAGCCCGTTCTCAAATTTCTGGCGATCGCAGCTTACTCGTTGCCCTTAGCGGTATTGATGGCTCAGGGAAAGGTGTAATCAGCAACGAAATCTTGAGTATGTTGACAACCCGAAACCTCAACATTGCCTTAATTGGACTCGATGCTTGGCATCATCCCCAAAGCATTCGATTTAATCCAGACAATCCAGCCCAACATTTTTATGATAATGCCTTTCGCTGGCAGGAACTATTTGATTCCTTGATTCTCCCCCTGAAGCAGAACAAGTCAATTTACTTACAAGCAAAGTCGCTAGATCTCAAAACCGATCGATTTTACGACTCTACTTATGACTTCAAAGATATAGATATTATCCTCTTTGAAGGGATTTTTATCTTGAAGAAACCCTGGATTGATGAATACGATCTGAAGATTTGGGTTGATTGTAGTTTTGAGACTGCCTTAAACCGAGCCTTATCGAGAGGGCAAGAAGGTTTAGGAGAAGAGGAAACGATTCGCGATTTTCAAACTATCTATTTTCCGGCTCAGAGGATTCATTTTGAGCGAGATAATCCGACAGCATCGGCTTCATTGATTATCAATAATGATTTAAAATAGAAAAAGCTGGATGTCCAAAATCCTGGAATTAACTCAACTCATCAATCGCAGCAATGGCAGTCAACCCCCATCGATTTTTCTTTTTGTCCAACTTCTTCACAAAAACAAGGTTGAACATCTGCCCATCCTGAAGTTGATTGGCTAAATCATGTGGAACATAAATATCATCTAAAAAGCCAAATCCGCCTTTTTTAAGTTGGAACTGACCAGTTCTACAAGGCAGACTATCAAAGGTATGTCCAGATTCACGTTTTTCAACCACAACGACAGTTGGATGATCGCGGCTCTCGTCAATAATCACGGTCACAGGATCGCCAAATGAAAGACTTAAGTTATTGAGTAAACCTCTTTCAGGACTAAAAATCTCTTTAGGTTCCCCATGAAAAAACAACCCAAATTTAACCATTCTTTTCTTGTTCTTTGTGAAAAATGTGCCAATATAATTCGCATTGTATTTTGGATGGTTTGCCCAAATTCCTCTTTCTGCATCAGCAGCTAGACTTAATAACTTTTGCTGTGGATCAAGCAAACTCTCAGTTTCAGAATACCAAGAAGCATTTATAAGTTTGTGAAGTGGCTGAGGAATTTTCCATCCATTGTTCCTACGAATCGTAAAGGCTTGTTCAGCAGACCATTTAGCAAGTTTTCTCTCATTCTCAGAAGCAGCTAATCGGCTGAGATCTTCAAAGACGCTAACACCAAAATTTGGATCTTTACAAGTCAAGCAAGCTTTTGCACAAAGCGCTAATGCAAGAGTAGAATCAGAAGCCTCTATAACCTTCGCAAGCTTGTGCCATGCCCAAAAATCACCACGCTTTTGTTGAACTAAAGAAATAAGAAGATTTCGTGCTTCATCTAGCTTCCCTAAATTTTTAAGCAATAAAGCCTTATGATAAATTAACCATTCAGGTTTTTGGACACTCTTACTTTCAAGTGCATAAGTTATAAAATCAACCGCAAAGTATTGTATCTCATGAATATCAGAGTAGTCTTCGCGAGTTAATTCACCTGAAACTTTCCCAACTTTTCTTGCTGTCTTTTCAAGTAAGGATTCAAAAATTTTACCCTCAGCATTAGTTGAAATTTTTAAATCTTCTGGTCTGAAAGAATCAATGCCAGCCCATATCATAAATTTAGGTAGAAACTTCAACTCTTCTGGAAATCTTAAGGTCTGCGAGAGTAAAAGACTAAAAAGTAAATCAGGTCGATCAAGTTTGAGTTTATAATACTCTCCTAATATTCCTTTTAGTTGATCGGCAAAAATATTTTTGGGGGTTGACTTATTTTTAGCAGCTTCCTCTACAATTTTCTTTAATTTTTCATATAGAACCCATCCGAAACTATTTCTGATATAGGTATCTTCGGGATACTCATTCAATAATTCTTTACCTCTTCTATAAGCTTCATCTAGCCTACCTGATTTTCGCAAATCTGTAATTTCTCGATCTAGTCTCATGACTACACTCCTAGTGCTAAACGAATTTTCTCTGTAATTTCTAAATTGGTATATACAGCAGGAATAATTCTCGTGATAAATCCATCTCCATCGTAATAAACCTGGAGTTTTGCAGCATTAACTTCACACTTCAAATAATAAATCTCTTGAAATTTATGATGCTCAACACTCTGAATTGATATCTTCTGTAGATCGAGCTTTTCTTTCATCAAATTGAATAGTTTCTTCTGCAAATTCGTTTCTAACCGAATCTCTGATGTAAGAAAATAATAAACTTCATTAGCAAATTCACTAGGATTAGAGTTTACGGTTTCAATTTTAGTGATTTTGTATTTCCCGTTATAATGAAAATGAAGTGAACAGGATTTATTGTTCTGGCTCTCAAACCCATAAACTTCCTGATAGTTATGATGCTTATAGGAGCAGATAGAAACTCCTCTAGGTTTTAAGATATTTAGTATATGCCAGTAAAGATTCCTCAAAGCTTTGTCAGAGATAGAGAAATTTTGAACACTTGTATTGCCCGCTTCATTATCAGGATCAAAGGCAACTAGATCGCGGGGTCGTATAGAGTCCAGTTTTCCTTGGCTATCATCCCAAGTGGTTTTATAAAAAGGCGTAATTAAAGGAATATTAAACAGAATCATTTTATCTTGAGGTATTGAAAATAAAGTATAGCTCCAACGGAAGTAAGCCTCATTTGTTTGTCCTTGTCCAATATCCATATCTCCAACAATAGTTTTAAACTTCTGTCCCTGAGCGCGATGAAGGGTTAATGCGTACCCAAATCTTAATCTAGCTGCATTAAAGTAAGGATCATTGCGGAAGAATTTAGCTAATTCAACACTGTAAATCGCATTAGATCCCTCTACATGATTAGAATGACTATTCTTCCAATTTCTATCAAATTTCGACTTTGTGGAAACGTAGAGTGCGACCAGAGTATCTTTGTCAACTTCAGGTTTGTCTGCATACAGATAGTTTTTTAGACAAAGAAATTTAACCTCCTTAAAGTTATGAAGTAATCGAGCTTGAACTTTTAAAAAGTGAACTTCGACAGGTTGATCGCGTCCTTTGAGTGGTTGCACTATTGGCTCAATATTGTGCCTGACTGCAATAATTTCAGCAAATGAGTTATTAGAGACATAAATAGGACAATCTAGATCATCATCATTGCGTACATAAAAGCTATTGTGGATATGTACGATATCACCTGGAGAAATGCTACTTCCACGTCCAAAGATATTTCTCCTGATCCAATTATTTATTTTATTAGTTTTGGCATGAGTAAAAGAAATAAATTTTGTGTTTTTCGAGTCTTCAGTAAATATTTTATCTAGGACTTGATATTTAGATGTTGGCTCTGATGGAGCCTCAATAACTTGAGAGGTGTTAGTGTCAATATGAAGTTGATTAAATACTCCCTCTTTCATACACTGTGCTAATCTTAGAGAGTTACGAATAAACAAACTGTTTTCCCGATCGGGAAGAATACGATCGAGATAAACTTCATTTACTGGAAAGCCGGTAATGGCTTGCAGCCGATCATTACACAGTGCAGACTCATCTGCCTTACCACGTATTAATTGAAATGGATCGCCCAAAAATATGATTTGTCGTTCTGAATCTCCAATATTAGAAAAATTCAGAAAATCTGTCAGAAGTTGACCACTACCGTAACGTAAGTCATCCGTTTCAAATATTGAATCTGAGATCAAATGTGCATCACTAACAATATAAAGATGGTTGTTAGTTTCCTTATTCTCCACCAATTGATAGACAAATTTTTCTTTATCAAGCTTTGGATTTGCTGAGTATATATAGGTATAAATGCTGTCAGCTTCTTGATAACTCAATGCGATACGACGATTGGGAGCAAGAATAGTAAAATTTCGCCCGTTCTTCCGTGCTAGAGAGGCAGTGGCCATAAGCACCTGTTTTATACCAGTTCCAATCATTCCCGTAATAATCATGATTTTCTCTGGTGATGCTAGAAACCTTTCAACTTGAGAGATTGCATGGTGCAAAGAATCAGGCCATTCTATTTTTTCTGGGTCGCATCCTTTTATAGAAGACGTTACAGCCTTAGTCCCTGAGCGTACTGGAACGTACTTAGGAATAGACAGCTTCTCTAAAATTTGTTCTAAATCTTGATTGGAAAGATTGATTTCTAGACTTGTGATTTGTGACAGTCGCTCTACTGCACGATCAAAATCAACAATGTGAAACCACCTTTCAATATTAGAAGGTAGTTGTTTTTCATCAAATTTAATAGGTTTATGAAAAATCACCAACCCAGATATGTGCCCTAGATTAGGTTGATTGCCCGAAGTAAAACTGTTTTTTTCTAAGAATCTAAGTAATGCAAACTTGTTATCCCTAATTTGAATAAATGGATTGGGCTTGTTTCCTCCCTTGATTTCAATTTTGTCTGCAAGCCATCTACCATTCTCTGAAAACTCGATTAGTCCTCCATAATCTTTGAAGTCAATAACAATGATACTATTTTTAGTTAAAACTGCTGCATCAATTTCATGTCCTTGGCATAGAAAGTTACCCAAAAGAACAACAATCTCTTCTGAGCTACCCCACACCTCTTCTAACTTTCCTAGCAACGCATCAAATATACGGTTCTCATGCGTCGTTGTGTAACGTTGCGTTTGGTATGCTTTGACAACCATTAATCAAAATAACAAAGCTATATGTCGATTCTACCGTAAATTCACCAAGAGTTGTTTGATTTTTTGATTATCTTAACTCTTTAGCAGTGCGTTTCATATTCACGATCGCCGCAAGCACTTCTTTGCCTCCCTGCTTCTTCCTCCCCTAGTGAGTTCGGCAATCATCCCAGCAAGACGAGCGTCAATGTGACACACTAGAGGATAACTATTCTTCAAAAACCCTATCACCACAAGCGACTCTATGACTCTTGTAATTCAAGCGCCGATCGCCAATGACCTATCCGCTAGAGCTTACCATGCCACCAAACATCGGTTTGATGAAAGCTGGGAAGTAATGCTATCGAGTCTCCTGGGATGGGGACGCGCAGCAGGAGCAGACTTTATCGAATTCTTCCTAGAGCGGATCAACTTTATCAGTTGCATGGGCGAAGAGGATACCATCACCAGCATTTCCCCGCGCTTGTCTACGGGTGCAGGGGTGCGGGTATTTCGCGGTAAAGCAGACTGTTATGTGAGTACGAACGATTTATCCTTTACGGGACTCAAAGCCGCTCTAGAAAAAGGATTACTCATTCTTGGCTTTAATTTGCCTTCTGCCAACTCCTACATTCCCGAAGTCAACCTCGAACCCCTGCGCGACTATGCCACAACCAAGGGGAAAGAACTCTGGCTAGACCACTGTAGCTCCATGCAAGAGATGGGAGATATTCTATTACAAGCGAGCGATCGCCTCAAACAAAAAGCCTCCCACATCCAATCTCGCCGCGCCGTCTACTTCCGCGACTGGCAAGAAGTCCTCGTCGCTGCCAGTGATGGCACATTTGCCCGCGATATTCGCCTCACCCAGTCCGTTGGCTGTAGTCTCCTGTGCGCCGATGGCAGCCATCGCACCTCCATCGGACAACGGCTTGGCAGCACCAGCCAACCTAGTTTTTTACGCAACTGGGATAGTGAAAATACAGTGGCAGATTTAGCCGAAGCTGCCGGTAAAATGCTCTATGCCGACTATGTAGAATCGGGAAATTATCCGATTGTCATGGCCAATAAATTTGGCGGTGTAATTTTCCATGAAGCCTGCGGTCATCTCTTAGAAACCACGCAAATCGAGCGCAAAACCACCCCCTTTATCGACAAGAAAGGGGAGAAAATCGCCCATGAAAATCTCACCGCTTGGGATGAAGGACGCTCCGAAGGTGAGTTTGGAACCATTGATATGGATGATGAGGGAATGCCCACCCAGAAAACCCTTTTAATTGAAAATGGTATTCTGAAAAACTTCATCTCCGATCGCGCCGGTTCCATGCGGACGGGGCATCCAAGAACCGGTAGCGGTCGCCGTCAGGGATACACCTACGCCGCCGCTTCCCGGATGCGGAATACCTACATTGCTCCCGGCGCTTATTCCTTAGATGACATTTTTTCCTCCATTGATAAGGGCATTTATTGTAAGAAAATGGGCGGCGGTAGCGTCGGCCCAACCGGTGAATTTAACTTTGCAGTGGATGAAGCTTATTTGATTGAAAAAGGCAAAGTCACCAAACCCTTAAAAGGGGCGACCTTAATCGGAGAAGCCAAGGAAATTATGCATAAAATTTCCATGAGTTCCCAAGATTTAGGATTAGCGGCTGGCTTCTGTGGCTCCATCAGTGGCAGCGTTTATGTTACCGTCGGCCAACCCCATATTAAGGTAGATTCTATCACTGTAGGGGGGCGATCGTAGTAAGCCCTCCATTCTCCTGTAGGTTGGGTTGAACGAAGTGAAACCCAACGTATGTGTTGGGTTTCGTTCCTCAACCCAACCTACGAATTTATTACTGTAAAATTCACCCTCAAAATCAACATTAGACCCATCATTTCCCATGGTAAAAACAATCGATTCATTAACCGCCTCTGCAAAAGAGCGTGCCGAAAAGCTAGGCATTCACAAGTTTGATATTTATGGTTCTGCTGTCGAAGAAACGAGCGTCAAAGTCGATAGCGGCGAACCCGATCAGGTGAAAGCTTCCCAGCGTTCCAGTATTACCGTCAGGGTATGGAACCAAGAGAATCGCATGGGCATTACCAGCACTACGGAACTCGATCCAGAGGGGCTGGAATTGGCGCTAAAAACGGCCTATGAAGCCAGTTTTTTTGGCATGAAAGAGCATGTGCCAGACTTTAGTCCGGAAGCGACTGCACCCCTGGAAAGTCCGGTGGATAAAGTGCCTCAAGCTTCCGTGGATACCTTGATTGAGAAATTGGTGGAGGCAGAGAAAACTTTACTCGACTCCCATGAGGCGATCGCCGGAGTCCCCTATAATGGATTGGCACAACGGGATATTGACCGCTTTTATCTCAACAGTGCAGGAGCGGCTCGCTATGAAGGCGGTTCCTATGCCTCCATTTATCTGTACACCAAAACCGAACAGGAAGGCAAAAAACCGCGCAGTGCGGGAGCGGTGAAAATTAGCCAAGGGTTGGAAAAACTCGATATTGACGGTTGCTTAAAAGAAGCCACGGAAAAAACCCTCAGCCATCTGAATTACCAGAAAGTGAAATCGGGTAAATATTTGGTCGTCTTTTCAGCCGAAGCATTTTTAAGTTTATTCGATGCTTTTTCTAATCTCTTTAACGCCCAAAATATCCTCGATCATCAAAGTTTATCCACTCCCGAATCGTTAGGCACACAAGTTGCCTCTCCCCTAATCTCCATTTGTGATGATGCTCTGCATCCCGAAAACATTGCTCAAACCACGTTTGACGGGGAAGGAACCCCGACGCGCCGAGTACCCATTATCACCGAAGGCGTGTTAACCAACTTCTTGCACAGTGCAGGAACCGCTAAACGGCTCAATACTCAACCCACAGGACATGCTAATATTGGCGCGAAAGTCACGGTGAGTCCCCACTATTATCATGTTTTTCCGGGACAAAAGGGCGATCGCACCTTTAGCCTCGACTCAGCCGAAAACGTCATTTTCATCGACGATCTCAGCGCCCTCCATGCCGGAGTCCAAGCCTTACAAGGGTCATTTTCCTTACCCTTTGATGGCTGGCTAGTCAACAAAGGCGAGAAAATTTCTGTTGATTCTGCCACCGTAGCCGGAGATATTTTAGACGTACTAAAATCCATTGTCTATGTCGAACCGGAACCAGAAATAACCCCTGATGGTGTTTGTCCTCGCATTTGGATTGAAGGGTTATCCATCACTGGAGAATAAGGCCTGTCCTATCGGTAATATAGACAGGTAGCGTCCCTCATAAAGCAAGCAAGGCGCTGTATAAAATCCAGTTAATGGGAAAAGAGAAGCGGGCAAGATGCCCGCACTCCTCAAATTTTTTGATATGACTGGAGTGGCAGCATCTTGCCCCCTGGATTTGTAAAGAAACCCAAGTGATGGATGGGGCAGATCTTTTCTGCGCTTCCTCCTACATCCCCAACAATTGCCAGAACTGACTAGGATTCGATACAATCAATATCCACATCAAAATCGGGGCCAGTCAATACACAGCACCCTCTGGATTCACTTGTCCCGACCGAAAACAAAAACTCTGCCAACGTCCAGCAGTAATTGATACGAAATCCTATCCATCGATAGGAATATGATGGCTGCATAGCTGAGTTTACCAGTGCTTGTATCACAAAAAGCACGTAAAGTCAACAACTCCCAATCCGAAAACCTCTTTAATGAATTCCATGGACAACACCTTAAATCAAGATCAACTGCATCACCCACTGACCGGCTCTTCCGACCTGGGGACTTCAGGACGGGAGCCGAAAGTTTTACGCCAACTGACTGAAGAACGAGATGCTTGCGGAGTAGGTGTAATTGCTCATCCCCAAGGCATAGCCAGTCATGATTTAATTACCAAAGCCTTATCCGGGTTAACCTGCTTAGAACATCGGGGAGGGTGTAGCGCTGACCGAGACTCTGGAGATGGTGCAGGGGTGATGACGGGCATTCCCTGGGACTTATTTCAAGACTGGAGCCAGAAAGAAGGTATTACGCTGCCGAATACTCGCCACATGGGAGTGGCCATGGTCTTTTTACCCCAAGATGGTGCAGCCCGCAACAAAGCGAAAGCCTTATTTGAGCAACATCTGAAAGAAGAAGGCTTGAAGCCACTGGGATGGCGGGTAGTGCCGGTAAACCTGGAGATTTTAGGGCCCCAAGCAAGGGAAAATGAACCGCAAATTGAGCAACTGCTGGTAGAATCCCCTCATTTATCGGGAGTGGAGTTAGAACGCCTGTTGTATTTGACACGGAAGAAAACCCATTTAGATGCCGATCGCTCCGGAGTCGATATTTATATTGTTTCCTTTTCTACCCGCCAAATTCTGTACAAAGGCATGGTACGATCGGTTATTCTGGGTGACTTTTACCTAGATCTGAAGAATCCGCTCTACACCAGTTGTTATGCTATTTTTCACCGTCGCTTCAGTACAAATACGATGCCCAGATGGTCGTTGGCACAACCCTTGCGGATGTTGGGACACAACGGCGAGATTAACACCCTGTTGGGCAACTTAAACTGGATGCGGACTCGCGAAGTAGAATTTACTTCACCAGTGTGGGGCGATCGCCTAAAAGAACTGCTTCCCCTCACCAACCGCAACGCCTCCGACTCCGCCAACCTCGATAACGTCTTCGAGTTGATGGTACTCTCCGGACGCACCCCCATGGAAGCCTTAATGATCCTGGTTCCCGAAGCCTTCCACAATCAACCCGCTCTCGACGACCATCAAGAAATTATCGACTTTTACGAATACTACGCGGGTATCCAAGAACCTTGGGATGGCCCAGCTCTACTGGTATTTAGCGATGGTCGCTATGTGGGAGCAGCCCTAGACCGCAATGGTCTGCGTCCGGCTCGCTACAGCTTAACCAAAGACGGCTATATTGTGATTGCCTCAGAAACCGGTAGCATCCTCCTCGATGAATCCGAGGTTATTGAAAAAGGTCGTTTAGGCCCTGGACAAATGATGGCCATTGACCTAGAAAACCACCAGGTGCTGCACAACTGGGAAATTAAACAACAGGTCGCCAGTCAATACCCCTATGGGGAATGGTTGAAAGCGGGAACCCACGATCTCGATGAACTGCCTTGGGATACCCATATGAACCTGGATGAGGCAACCCTGATCAAGTCTCAAACCGCCTTTGGCTATACCTCCGAAGATGTGGACATGGTGGTGCAAGCGATGGCAGAAACCGGCAAAGAGCCGACCTTCTGCATGGGGGATGATATTCCCTTGGCGGTGCTGTCGAGTAAGCCCCATGTGCTGTATGACTACTTTAAGCAGCGCTTCGCTCAGGTCACCAACCCCCCCATTGACCCCCTGCGGGAAAAATTGGTGATGTCTCTACAAATTCGTTTAGGTGACCATCCCAACTTGCTCGATCCCCAGTCGAGGAAAACTACCCAATTGCGCCTCCCCACGCCGATCTTAAGTGAGGCGGAGTTATCGACGCTGGAGCATTCCCTGTTGCAAGCGCGGGAAGTGTCCACATTGTACCCGGTGGGAGAGTCCCTGAAAGTGGCGATTGATGAACTTTGCGATCGCGTAGATGCCGCAGTCCGAGAAGGAGCGAAAGTCGTAGTTCTCACAGACCGCAACATTACGCCAGAACAAACCTATATCCCTCCCATGGTCGCCACTGGTGCGGTTCATTACCATCTGATTCGCAATAAACTGCGCTGTGAAACCTCTATTGTGGTAGACACCGCTCAATGTTGGAGTACCCATCATGTAGCCTGCTTAGTCGGTTATGGCGCTTCGGCTGTTTGTCCCTATTTGGCTTTAGAAACTGTGCGCCATTGGTGGAGTAGCGATCGCACCCAAGGCTTCATGGATCGCGGAAAACTGCCTAAAATTTCCATGGAGCAAGCATTAGATAACTACCGCCATGCGATCGAGTTAGGACTGCTGAAAATCCTCTCTAAAATGGGGATTTCTCTCCTTTCCTCCTATCATGGGGCGCAAATTTTTGAGGCGATCGGCATTGGGGAAGACTTGCTCGATCTCGCCTTTGAAGGCACAGTTTCCCGCGTGGGTGGCTTATCTCTGGATGAATTGGCCCAAGAAACCCTGCAATTCCACGCCAAAGCATTCCCAGAACTCGACGGCAAAAAACTGGAAAATCGCGGCTTTATCCAGTATCGCACCGGTCTAGAATATCACATGAATTCACCGGAAATGTCCAAGGCATTGCACAAGGCCGTTCGCGCTGTAGGGGCGGGTTCACCAACATCTGGGTTGGATGACCAAAAATCCCGTGAACCCGCCCTTACCTCTGGCGGTGAAAACGGTAAACCCAACCTGGAAGGTTACGATCATTACCAGCTCTATCAAAACATCCTCCAAGAGCGTCCCCCCTGCGCTTTGCGGGACTTGTTGGAGTTTCGCCCCGATACCCAACCCATCCCCCTTGAAGAAGTAGAACCGGTCGAAAGTATCGTTAAGCGCTTCTGTACAGGGGGCATGTCCCTAGGCTCCTTGGGCCGGGAAGCCCATGAGACCTTGGCGATCGCCATGAACCGTATTGGTGGCAAGTCTAACTCTGGAGAAGGCGGCGAAGATTCCCTACGCTATACCATCCTCAATGATGTCGATGGTGAAGGCAATAGCACGAGTTTTGCCCATCTCAAAGGTCTACAAACCGGAGATACGGCCAGCAGCGCCATTAAACAGGTGGCTTCGGGACGCTTTGGGGTGACTCCTGAATATCTGATGAATGCCAAGCAGATTGAGATTAAGATGGCTCAGGGCGCGAAACCGGGTGAAGGGGGTCAACTTCCGGGTAAAAAGGTGAGTCCCTATATTGCCATGCTGCGACGCTCTAAACCGGGTGTGCCTCTGATTTCTCCGCCTCCCCACCATGATATTTATTCCATTGAGGACTTAGCCCAGCTCATCTTTGACCTGCACCAAATTAATCCGAATGCAGGGGTGAGCGTCAAACTGGTGGCAGAAGTGGGTATTGGTACGGTGGCTTGTGGCGTGGCTAAAGCCAATGCCGATGTGATCCAAATTTCCGGCCATGATGGGGGAACGGGTGCGAGTCCCCTAAGTTCGATTAAACATGCGGGCGTTCCCTGGGAATTGGGAGTTACGGAAGTGCATCGGATGCTGATGGAAAACGGTTTGCGCGATCGCGTCTTACTCCGTGCCGATGGCGGTCTGAAAACCGGCTGGGATGTCCTTATGGCGGCGCTTCTGGGGGCTGAGGAATATGGCTTTGGCTCCATTGCCATGATTGCAGAAGGCTGCATTATGGCTCGCATCTGCCACACCAATAATTGCCCCGTGGGAGTCGCCACCCAACAGGAGAGACTGCGCCAGAAGTTTACCGGCATTCCCGGCCATGTGGTCAATTTCTTCTATTTTGTGGCTGAGGAAGTGCGCCAACTGTTGGCTCGGTTGGGTTATCGTTCCTTAAATGAGGTGATCGGTCGGGCTGACTTGTTGCAAGTACGGGATGTGAAGTTAACCAAGACGAATCATATCCATGTGCGATCGCTGATTGAAGATTTACCGGATACGACAGGCGATCGCAGTTGGCTCGATCATGGCCCGGTTCACTCCAATGGCCCAGTTCTAGATGACGAAATTCTAGCCGATGGGGAGATCAAACAGGCGATCGAACAGCAAACTAAAGTAAACAAAACCTGGAAAATCGTCAACACTGACCGCTCCGTGGGTGCGCGAATTGCTGGGGAAATTGCCCGTCGCTATGGCAATAGCGGCTTTACCGGAGAGCTGAAACTCTCCTTTACCGGAAATGCCGGCCAAAGTTTTGGCGCGTTTAATTTACCTGGAATGCACCTCCACCTAACAGGAGATGCCAATGACTATGTGGGTAAAGGAATGCATGGCGGCGAAATTGTTATCGTTCCAGCAACGAATGCTACTTTTGATCCCTCGGAAAATGTCATTGTCGGCAATACCTGTCTCTACGGCGCAACCGGCGGCATCCTGTTTGCCAATGGTCAAGCCGGAGAGCGGTTTGCCGTCCGCAACTCCCTCGGCCGAGCCGTTATCGAAGGCGCAGGCGACCATTGTTGCGAATATATGACTGGCGGTGTGGTTGTGGTTCTCGGAGCAACTGGGCGCAATGTGGGCGCAGGCATGACCGGAGGACTAGCCTATATCCTGGATGAAGATGAACATTTCTCGGAAAAAATTAATACCGAAATTGTCACCATCCAACGGGTGACCTCTAAGGTCGGTGCAGCGTCTCTGCGAGAGTTGATTGAGTTGCACCACTCCCGCACGGGAAGTCCGAAGGCGAAACTGATTTTAGAGAATTGGGAAACCTATCTGCCTAAGTTCTGGCAAGTGGTTCCCCCTTCGGAAGCGAATTCTCCAGAGGTGACGGATAATCCGGTTACGGATAAGGTCGTAGTTCAGGCCTAATTGACAGTTAAAAGTAGGGTGCGTTAGCGAAAGCGTAACGCACCATGCTGTCACTTTTTAATTGGTACAGCATTAGCGTAGGGTGGGTTAGGCGGCTAAAACCTAGACTCTGAGAGCAATCTCTCAATCCGCCGTAACCCACCATTTTAGGGTTGTCACGGCAGTAGTGGACCGGCAAGCTTAAAATCATGGGTAAGCTATGTGCTACAATTTACTAATGGAATAAATTACAGCGATCGCGTTGGCCACAGTTTTAAGCTTGCCAGTCCAGTAGGGTGGGCAGGAGCCTAGGCAAAATCATTCAAATTCTACCAGCATACCCTGCCCACCTTGCCCGATACTTTGCTTCATTACCGATAATTGACCCAAAAAACCCCCAGAGTGTAGAAACTGGGGGTGTGGGGGGTGAAACTTAAATTTCAGCTCAATCTTAAGCTTACACTTGAGCAACTTCTTTATTTTGCGCTTCCTGGGCTAAGTATTTCTCTAACTCGGTGAGCGCGTCTGCATCTACCTTGGTTTGCATGGGGCAGAATTTGGGGCCGCACATGGAGCAGAATTCTGCGGTTTTGTAGATGTCTGCGGGTAGGGTTTCGTCGTGATATTCCCGTGCGCGGTCGGGGTCGAGGGAGAGTTCAAACTGACGATTCCAGTCGAAATTATACCGAGCTGCGGAGAGTTCGTCGTCTCGGTCTCTAGCTCCGTGACGATGGCGGGCAATGTCGGCGGCGTGGGCAGCGATTTTGTAGGCGATTAAGCCGTTGCGTACATCTTCGGCATCGGGAAGTCCTAAATGTTCTTTAGGGGTGACGTAACAGAGCATGGCGGTTCCATGCCAACCGGCGATCGCCGCTCCAATGGCCGAAGTGATATGATCGTAACCGGGCGCAATATCCGTCACCAAGGGCCCCAGCACATAGAAGGGAGCTTCCGAACACTCCTCCATCTGCTTCTTCACATTAAACTCAATTTGATCCATCGGCACATGGCCCGGCCCTTCAACCATCACCTGCACATTATGTTCCCAAGCCTTGCGAGTGAGTTGCCCCAAGGTTTTCAACTCCGCCAATTGGGCCTCATCGGAAGCATCATGGGTACAACCGGGACGCAAAGAATCCCCTAAACTAAAGGAAACATCATGCTTCTTAAAGATTTCGATAATATCGTTGAAATGGGTATAGAGGGGATTTTGCTTATGATGGTGTAACATCCAGCGAGCAATAATACCGCCCCCACGGGAAACAATCCCCGTAATCCGATTTTTGACTAAGGGCAAATGTTCGATCAAAATGCCTGCATGGATGGTCATATAATCTACCCCTTGCTGGGCATGTTTCTCGATGATATGCAAGAAGTCATCAGGGGTGAGTTTCTCGATTCTACCGTTGACGCTCTCTAAAGCTTGGTAGATGGGAACTGTGCCGATGGGGACTGGAGAAGCTTTAATAATAGCGGTGCGAATCTCGTCTAGGTTACCGCCTCCCGTAGACAAGTCCATCACCGTATCTGCGCCATATTTAACCGCCAGATTCAGCTTATCGACTTCTTCTTGTAAATTAGAAGAATTGGGGGACGCGCCCAGGTTAGCATTCACCTTACACTTAGAAGCAATCCCAATACACATCGGCTCTAAATTCGGGTGATTCACATTGGCGGGAATAATCATCCGTCCCCGCGCAACTTCATCCCGAATCAACTCAGGGGCAAGATTTTCCCGTTGTGCCACATAGTGCATCTCTTCCGTAATTACGCCTTGACGAGCATAATTCATCTGCGTGACATTGGCTTGTCCCCGCCGTTTGGCTACCCATTCAGTTCGCATATGTAAATCCTCGAAGTGACAGCTTCCCTCCGCCGGTACTAGCCGGACTCAGGTTCTAAGGGTTTACTCTCAGCCCGATCGCGATCGGGCACCCCTAGCTAGTGCCAGATTCTAACACGATTTGGGCACAAGAACAGAAAAATTTCGTTAAGCCTCTCTGCTTAGATAGTGAGAATGAGTTAAGACCCTGGTAAGTGTTGGATAGTTCTGCTAGTTTAGAATGGAAACAGAAGGGGAGTTTGTATTGATTGCCCTTTCAGCCGTTGGAAACGGCTGAAAGGTCGAGGATACCTTGCTAAGTTCAAAGATATATTCTTACAATAATTATGAATTATGTTTTCTGACATCATTTACCTTAAAGTATCGCCAAAGGTTGCAGACCCGTTTCTCCGATCGCCATTCATTCATCCGCTAGGACAATTCAGGTCTAAACACCCGATCGAAAGCTTGATTTCGATAACGCCGATAAACATCAAAATCGCTATCCAAAGTAGCAATAGCCGGAATATCCAGCCTTTCAGAAATAGCAATCAGAGACAAATCTGCAAAATCTCCCGGCAAACTTGCATACCGTTCATTCAGTTCAGCAATCCGCAAACAATCTTCAGGAACCAGTGGAATAGATTCATAAAGTTCCCTAGCCATATCCCGAAGAAACTCATTTTGTGTACGCCAATTAGGACTTAAAAGCCATACCACTTCAGTAACACAAGCCGTTGTAGTTACGAGGTGACTGGTACATCTCTCAAAGAAGACTCGTACCTGTTGATGATAGCGATCTCTGGCACTGTAGTAAGCTACTAAAATGCCACTATCTACAATAATTAGAGGATGATAAGTCATTGTGGATCGAATTGAGGATATTTTTTCTGTAAATAATTAGCAATTGCCTTTTTCCGATTTGCCCGTTCTGACAAATCAGGTGGCGCATCTTCTAGCAAATGTTCGGGATGTCCCCCACGTCTTTCGACAATAGTTTGGCGCGGTTGCAAAGTCAGCCAACGTTCTTTAACCAAGCGTTTAATCAATTCATCGCTGGTCGTTTTTTCCTTTCCCAAAATTTCCACTAAATAAGCTTCCGTTTCCTTATCCAATTCTATACTTAGCATGACAACCTCCGATTAATGTGTATTTAGGGCGATTTTGAATCTATTTCCGTTATTTTCATTATAAGATAGCTTCAAGAAAAATTGTTTTTGGGTTTTATTCTTCATCATTACCGCACTGCTAATCCTGTAAATTTACGCATATAAGGAGATCTATACCCTAACACGATATCAGACTTAGGTACTCCTAATTCAATTAACTCATTGGCTATACCGACTTCAGTTCCGTCTCGTTGAATCCAAATTTTTCCCTCCCTAATCTCAATGTGAATAACACATCCAAAAACTCGTCTTTCTCCACTCCATCCAACATGAAACATGATATAACGATATAAATATCTTCTTACAAGATGGGCTAACTCGAACCACCAGGGTGATTGACAATTGAGCCTAGAGTCCTCAACAATAATCAAAAGCTTTTAGCGGACTTCATGAGACCTAAGTTTAAGGATACGATCGCCTGGCAACAAGCTGAACTGCTGATGCAACCCTCCCTGTTGAGGGTGGTGGATAATCTGCGTCAGGTTCTGGAAACCTCACCCTGGGAAGGAACCTATGAAGAAGTACAAGACCCCTATCCCGGTTATGTGTTGTGCTTACAATATCAGGGTGAGGAAGTGCGGGTAAATCTGTGGGAGCTATGTTTCCGCATTTGTTTTGTCGAATATGCTATCACCCATTCTCCCTATGACGCGCAGCAGGTCGAGATTGATACGAGCTTGATTGATGATACGGGAAATGTGGATTGGACGACATTGGAAGAGAAAACCAAGCAAGTGATTGCAGAAATGTTTGAGAATTTACCTAAGATGACCTAATTACGCTGTAGCGGCGGGTTTTTCCCAGATCTAGAACACCCCTTAATAACTGTGATGAACCCGCCCTATTTGATTATGATGAAAGGTGACCTTTGAAGAAGTATCCGTAATGATCATGTCTGAAGAAACAGAAATTTTACTCTACGATCGCAGCCATTGGGGTAGAATTGAAGTCAGAGGGAGCGATCGCCTGCGGTTTCTGCACAACCAAAGTACCAATGATTTCGAGAGCCTGAAACCGGGACAAAGCTGTGACACCGTTTTTGTTACCTCCACCGCTCGTACCCTGGATTTAGTCACTGCTTATCTAACCGAGGAAAGCGTTATTTTACTCGTCTCTCCTGATCGCCGGGAAAAACTCTGGCAATGGATGGAGCGGTATATTTTCCCCATGGATCGGGTAGAACTGGTTGATATTACAGATAAAACTGCCTGTTTGAGTTTAATCGGAACCCAGAGCGATCGCCTCTTAGAAGCCGTAGGAATTCCCCCCTTAACCGATGCTCCCCCAGGAACCCACCAACAAGTTAACCTAGGCGACATCTCCCTCAGAGTCGCCCTAGGAAGCGGATTAGCCACCCCTGGATATACCCTCATGGTTGACCTGGAAGAGCGTCAAAATTTAAGCGAACTCCTGATCGCACAGGGAGCAAAAGCGATCGGCGATCGAGACTGGGAAACCCGACGCATTCAACAGGGTCGTCCCGCACCTGATCGCGAATTAACCGAAGACTATAACCCCCTCGAAGCCGGATTATGGAACACCATATCCTTTGAAAAAGGCTGTTACATTGGCCAAGAAACCATCGCCCGCTTAAACACCTATCAAGGCGTAAAACAACAGCTTTGGGGTCTGCAACTGGCTCAACCCGTCGATCCTGGAACCCCCATCCAAGTCGGAGACCAAAAAGCCGGAAAAATTACCAGTTGTATTGCTACTTCAGAAGGAGCGATCGCCCTAGCCTATATTCGCACCAAAATCGGCGGAAAAGGCCTCACCGTTCAAGTCGCCGATCAATCCGCAACTCTCCTCGATCTCCCCTTCATCTCTCGTGGGTATTTAGCTACCCCTTCCGAGTAATCTCAAATCCTCAACCCCTTCGCTTCCTTCGGCCATTGTCAAGGGGTGGGGGATTCGATAAGATAAATCAATATAGCCGTAGATTAGACTAGCGATAGACAACTAACTACAGCTATACAGGGTTTGAATCTTCCTCTTATTTCTCTGTCTTGTGGCTGGGCAATATTTAAAATTAAAACTATCGTGGCTTGTTGGGCTTCTCCTCTCCCTCGGAGTATTCAGTGTTTGGTCATATTTAGACACTCAAGATCGGAAATTAGTTAAAGACGCTGTAATAGCAGAGTCAAAAAATTTACAAGCTTTGGTTGAGTCCAAAATTGAAGCACAGATCCTCTCCTTAGAGCGTATGGGAGAGCGTTGGCAAGTAGCCCAAGGAACCCCTGAAGCAGTTTGGATAAGAGATAGTCTCAATCATCTTAAAGATTTTGCCGGATTAAATACTTTAGCCTGGGTAGATTCAAATTATCAAATTCGTTGGCGAGTAGGCAATCCAGATGGTCTAGACCATGAAGACCTCAAACTCAGTCAACTGACCGATTATAAAGTCGCTCTCGATCGGTCATACTCTCGAAGTGAAATAACCCTAAGTAAACCCTTTTTACTTCCCGAAAATAAACATGGAATTTTAATTGTTTATCCTCTATTTTTAGACGATCCAACTACACCCAATAACCGTCAACTGAACGGCTATATCGTAGGAGTCTTAAACCTAGAAGTGTTTTTCGATAATCTTTTGGAAAACATACAGGATGAGCGTTACTATCTAGCGATCGCCTCTGGAGAGCAGATTATCTACAATAACCCGCACTCAAAATGGCTAAACTTAGAAGAGAACGATCCCAGCTCCCTGGTAGACTTAAAAGTAATTCGAGAGAGTGACTTCCATGGACAAACAATACATCTATTTTTGTATCCTAAACAGGGGTGGATTGAAAAACTACAATCCCCTTTTCCTTCTAGGTTCTTGGTTGGAGGACTGTCGATCAGTTGGAGTATTTCAATCGGGATTTATCTGTTTCAAATTCGACAAAAAAGATTAAAAAGAATTGAGCGAATTAATAGCCAACTCAACCAAGAAATACTGGAGCGAAAACAGGCAGAAGCGAAATTAGAAGAACGAGAGGCAATGCTCCGCAGCTTTTACGATCATTCTCCCATGATGATGGGGATTGTGGAATTGCTCGAAGATGATATTGTACATTTGTCTGATAATCAGGCGACCGCCCGTTTTTGGGGAACAACGCCAGAAGCCATGGCCAATCAGCGAGCCAGTGCTATGGGCACTTCCTGGGAATATCTTCAGAAATGGATTGGCCATTACCGAGAAGCCATGGAAACCCAAAAGGCAGTTGAATTTGAGTATGAACATCATGTAGAGAATGGCTCATATTTCTTTTTAGCGACCGTTAGTTTTATTGGGTTTGTCCATCGAGATCGTCCTCGATTTTCCTATCTCGTGCAAGATATTAGCGATCGCAA
This sequence comes from Roseofilum capinflatum BLCC-M114, assembly GCF_030068505.1. Classification (NCBI taxonomy): domain Bacteria; kingdom Bacillati; phylum Cyanobacteriota; class Cyanophyceae; order Desertifilales; family Desertifilaceae; genus Roseofilum; species Roseofilum capinflatum. The sequence goes on along the minus strand of NZ_JAQOSO010000104.1, from coordinate 62,317 downwards.
ACTGGCCCAAATCGCTTTACAAAACAGTGAAAAGCGCTTTCGGGTACTGGTGTCCCACTCTCCAGTCGGTATTTTCCAAACCGATACCCAAGGTAAATGCCTCTATGTTAACCCTAAGTGGGCTGACATTACAGGACGCTATCAACCAGAGAGGTATTTAGGAGACGCTTGGCAGGAAGCCTTACATCCAGAAGATCGAGAGGCAATCTTTCAGGAATGGACGACATCGAGCCAGGAAGGTCGTGATTTTCATCTGGAATACCGGTTTCAGAAACCCGATGGTCAAGTGGTCTGGGTTTGGGGAAGTGCGATCGCCGTTCGTAGCGATAATGGAGAGATCGTCGGTTACTTCGGTACAGTCATGGACATTACCGAGCGCAAGAAAACCGAAACCACCAATCGCGCTTTAATGGAAGCCATTCCCGATCTGATCATTCGATTGAGCAGAACCGGTGAATTTCTCGATATCATGAACGCCAATCTTAACTCCTGGGAAGCAGAAGACCCATTTCCAGGAATGCATCTGATCAAACTTCTACCTCAACTGGTGACTCCACAGAGGCTTAAGTACATCCAAACCACCCTCGATACCCAAACCCTACACAGCTATGAATACGAAATTACTCTTAAAGGTCAGGTTTACTATGAAGAATGTCGCTTGATCCCCTTCGATTCCCACAGCGTTTTGGCCGTCATTCGAGATATTACTCACCGCAAAGAGCAACAAGCAGCTCTAGTTTATCAACTCAACAAAGCCCTACTGCTCCAAGAAATTACCACCGCCATTCGCCAAAGTCTAGAGATTGACACCATTTTTGAAGTGGCTGCTGAAAAAATTGGCCAAGCCTTCAAAGTCAACCGTTGCTTAATCCATCTCTACAACCCGGAATGGACGATTTCGATCCCTGTGGTGGCTCAATACCTTCAGGGGGACTATGAGTCTCTGCAAGGCTTTCTCGTCCCCATTGAAGGAAATGAACATATCACAGCCGTAGTCAGTCAGGAAGAGGCGATCGCCTCAGATAATGTCTATACTGACCCCTTACTGCTCAAATCACACGCCATTTGCGAACAAATTCAGCTCAAGTCCATGCTGGCTGTATCCACCTTTTATCAAGGGCAAGTGAATGGGGTGATTGGTTTACATCAATGCGATCAGTATCGTCATTGGACAGAAGAAGAGATTGAACTAATCGAAGCCTTAGCCGGACAACTCGGTATTGCGATCGCTCAAGCCTCCTTGTTGGAAAAAGAAGTCAACCAACGAGAAGAATTAAGCCAAAAAAATCGAGAACTAGAACAAGCAAAAGTCATGGCCGATAGTGCGAATCGAGCCAAAAGTGAATTTTTAGCCAATATGAGCCATGAAATTCGTACCCCCATGAATGCCATTTTAGGATTCACCGAACTCCTCAAACCTTTAATCAAAGAACCCTTAGCTCAAGAATACTTACAAGCGATTTCCACCAGTAGTAAAACCTTACTCTCCCTCATTAACGATATTCTCGATTTGTCCAAAATTGAAGCCGGTCGACTCGAACTCGATCCTGAACCCATTAACTTAAACAATGTTTTTAAGGATGTTTATCAAGTTTTTTTGCATAAAGCGGAAGCCCAAGGAATTCATTTAAGTCTCAATCTCGATCCCCAGTTACCCCATTCTGTCTTATTTGATGAAGTGCGGTTGCGACAAATCCTCCTGAATGTGGTCGGCAATGCCATTAAATTTACTCCTTCTGGACAAGTGGAAATCCGCTCGAAATGCTCAGTTAATTCCGATGAGCATGGACACAAGTGTAACACAATCGACCTAGAAATCCAAGTTCTCGATACCGGAATTGGAATTAGCGAACAGGATCGACAGCGTATTTTTAATGCGTTTACCCAAAGTGAAGGCCAAAGCAACCGTAAATTTGGCGGTACAGGGTTAGGCCTCACCATTACCCGCCGTTTGATTGATATGATGGGAGGAACGATTGAATTACACAGCCAATTGGGTCAGGGCAGTCTATTTACTTTTCGCTTTCCTAAAGTAGTGGTTAGCGAAGCTCCAGCCCTAGATACGGTTGTACAAAATGTTGATACTAACTTAAATCAGTTTCAAGCCTCTACCATTTTAGTGGTTGATGATATTACATCAAACCGAGAATTACTTCAGGGATATTTTAGGGAAACAGTTCATACTTTACAATTTGCTGAAGATGGAGAACAAGCCATTCAACTCACATTTAAGTATTTTCCCGATGTGATTTTGCTAGATTTGCGAATGCCCCGTATGGGTGGCCGCGAAGTCTTAGACTTTTTGAAAAACCATGAAGAAACTCAAGGGATTCCGATTGTTATTGTTACTGCGTCTTCCGACTTGCAAGAGGAACAACCCTTAAAACTCTTATGTGATGGCTTCCTGCGAAAACCCGTCAGTTTGAGCGCCTTAGTCACTGCCCTTAAGCCACTACTCCCTTCTGCGGTTGAGTCCCCCCTGAGACCGGAGCATTCAGAAGACAAAATCCCCCCCATCAATGAACAGTCAGAGATGGCTCAGGTGAGTACGGTTAACCGAGCTGAGTTGTTCGTGCAACTCGAACAGATTGAGCAAAAATATTGGCTGAGTTTATGTCAAACTCTAGAAATTGAAGAAGTTGAACAGTTTGTGGATAAGTTACAAGAGATTAGTCTAAACTATAATTATTTACCCTTGATGAATTACATTAAAAGTTTAGAGCAACAATTAGATGATTTTAACTGGGATAAAATACCCGAAACTGTACTCAACTTCAAAACCATTTTAGCCAGTATGAGTGAGGAGGAAAATTGATCTTGAATGCGGGTTTATTTTCAGAAAAACAACCCATAAAACTGGAAGATTCTTTAGTGTTGGTAGTCGATGATAACCCTAGTAATCTAAAGGTTTTGCGAGGATTGTTATCGACGGTGGGCTATAAACTGACCTTTGCTATGGGTGGGAGACAAGCCCTAGAACGAGTAATAACGGCAAAACCCGATTTGATTTTGCTGGATTTAATGATGCCAGATATGGATGGTTTTGAAGTCTGCGATCTGCTGAAAAAGAATCCAGAATTTAAGGATATTCCAATCATTTTTTTAACGGCGAGTCAAGAAATCGATCATCTCCTCCAGGCGTTTGAGAAAGGAGCGATTGATTATTTAACTAAACCCTTTCATCCTCCGGAACTGTTAGCACGGGTGAAAACCCATTTAGAGTTAAAGTTTTTAAGGGAGCAAAGTGAGCAGCAGGCAGAACAAGAGCTGATATTAGTTAAAATTATTCAGGGAATTCATGATTCTCTGAATTTAGAGGACATTTTAAGTACAACGGTGGCTAGTGTTCAACAGTTTCTGGGGGCAAGTCGGGTAATGATTGGTCGCTGCTTGTCTGAGGGCAAGTGTGAAGTGGTGTCTGTTGCTCATGCTGCCGAGACAAAAAAGCTATTGAAGGGGGATATTCTAGAGCTGAACGTATTGCCGGAGTCAACATCGGAAGATCAAAGGTTTGAGATCCATTATCCAGAAGGGTGCGATCGCTCGATGAGCCAAGTGATTGTCCCCATTTATCGACAACAGATCCTCTGGGGTGTTTTGATTGTCGATCGCCTCTCTAAACATGGGATACATGCAGAATATGGCCTTTTAGAGCGGATTGTCGAACAAATTGCGATCGCCATCCGACAAGTTCAATTGTATCATGCACTACAAAAAGCCAATCAGGAGTTAGAACGAGCCAATCAAGAATTAGACCGTTTAGCTCATATAGATGCCTTAACCCAAGTGGCGAATCGTCGTTATTTCGATCAACATTTGCAACAGGAATGGCTAAGACTACGGCGAGATCAGCAGCCTTTATCGATTATTATCTGTGATATTGATTATTTCAAGCAATACAATGATACCTATGGCCATTTAGTTGGCGATCGCTGTTTGACCCAAGTCGCCCAAGCCCTCTCTTCCGCCCTCAAGCGACCGGCGGATCTAATCGCCCGTTATGGGGGGGAAGAATTTGCCGCCATCTTACCCAATACCCCCATAGAAGGAGCCATTGCCGTGGCTGAACAGATGCAACAGGCGATCGCGACTCTCAAAATTCCCCATATCAGAACCGAGTTATCCGAACCTCTCCTCACCATTAGCTTAGGAATTGCCAGCATGATTCCCTCTCTGCACTCTACCCCCATCCAACTCCTAGACTTGGCAGATCGGGCTTTGTATGAAGCCAAACATAAGGGACGCAACCAATATAGTGCGTTGCGCGATTATAGATCATGAGCATGAGGCGACTCTATGCCCATAATTATCACAAGTCTAAGGATTTACGCCTTGAAAAACTTCGCCAATTCCTGAGTCAAAGTCTCTACCATACTCCGATCTTTGGCTATCTCTACGGCAGCTTCCTCGGCAATACTGGCCGCTTCTTCCGGAGGTAACTTCACCAATTGAACCAACTTTTTATACGCTTCTTCCTCTTCTGCATTAATCAATTCTTCATCGGGAGTGCGAGCGCTAGAGGCAATCACTTGATAGCCTAATTTCAAAGCAATTTTGCGATCTTCCACGGTCTCTAACTTGGGAATCAACTCCTCTAGGGGGATATTTTGCATCATATAATCCCGTAATTCTTGTTTGAGTCCCTCCTGTTCGGACGAGTTTCCGGAAGCAAACAACTGACTAAAGCGATCGAGCATCACATCTACTTCTTCCGTGGCTAACTCCCCATCAGACCACGCCATGGCTGTAACCACACGCAATACATTCATCTGACGGGGCGTAATCGGAGGAGGGGGTGGGGGTTGCACAGCCATAAGCTTCTCCTATGTTGGTGATAAGTTTTAATATTCCACACTACCATACTCAATTGCCCATTGCCTATGCCCCCTTCCTGTTTAATTAAGGGTAGAAACCATTGCTGCAACTAACTGATCGGGCGTTACAGTAAAGGGAAGATGATGAATATCAGAAGATTCAGCACAGGCGATCGCCGCCGTTTGTCGCAATTGAGCCAAAGTCACCTCCGCCAAACCCAAGTCTTCTAAGGTTTTCGGTAAGCCAATTTGATCGTAAAACTGAATCAACTGTTGGCGAGAAGAAAGGGCTAAATGATTATTTTGAATCATTTCCTCTAGGCGCAGTTGCACCAAAATCCCATAAGCCACTTTTTCCCCATGGAGGGTTTTATGGTCTGTGCCAATATGAGTTAAGCCATTATGGACTGCATGGGCAGCGACCGTCCGACATTGAGCGCCCCCTAATCCTCCGGTGACTCCTGCCATCAAGACACAAGCATCGACAATTTGTTGCCAGGTTTCGCTTCCGGGATGTTGCAGGGCTTCACCCGAATGTTGCAGGAGGATATCCCTTAAGACTCTTGCTTGTTGCACGGCAGCCACAATTAAAGTTTGTTCAGAATGACCGCTACTGACTGAGGCTTCATACCATTTGGCGATCGCATCCCCAATACCTGCCACTAACGTTCGTTTAGGGGCGCTCAGAATCAGATCGTAGTCCAGGATCAGCAGATCGGGACAGCGCTCTAGAGCCACATCATACAGAAATGCCCCCTGATTAGAATACACATTCGAGAGGGCTGTCCAAGCGGCACAAGTTGCCCCAGAAGTGGGTAGGGTGGCGATCGGCAAATGGCATTGATGGGCAATCAGTTTCGCCGTATCCAGGGATTTTCCCCCACCCACACCAATAATAAAATCCGCTTGATGATCGGCTACCGCTTGGCGTAGGGTTTCGAGGGACGTTTCGCTACAGTCCGGCAGATAGGAAGCCGTTTGCACGGTTAACCCTTGGTCTTGGAGAACGGAAAAGAGGCGCGGTTCAATCACCCTCAAAGAGCGATCGCCCCCAATCACCAAGGGACGCTGCCCCAAAGCAGCCAACTCGCTGCCACAGTCCTCTAAAATTTTTGCTCCCCGAACCACCCGTGCGGGCGCTACATTAATGGTTATCCGACTGGCTACTGGAGTGAGTGGGGCGGACTCAGCAGTTGATGGGGTTGATTGAATCATCTCGCGCAATGGGTCTAAAACCCCGTCCTTCCAGGACGGCTTTACGTTTTCATCATACCCTAACAACCCCTGAAATGCTATATAAGTAATAACTAATAAATAACCAGTAATAACTAATAACTCATGTGGAGATCTGTCGAATTGACATGAATACAGATATTAAAAACTTCCTCTCCGATTTAATCAAGCGGTATCGCTCTCAAGTCGATTTTCTCTCTATTCGTCTAGAAGAATCAGAATCGACCAATATCTTGTTGCGGGGAGATAAGGTAGAAACCCTCAGTGAAGGCATTTCCCTAGGGGGACAAGTGCGAGCCTGTTACAAAGGCGGTTGGGGCATGAGTAGCTTTAACCAACTGGGGATATTATCAAATCGGATTGAAGAAGCGATCGCCTCCGCGCAGTTAGTGGGACAAGAAGAAACCATCTTAGCCCCCATTCCCATCATCGAAGATAGCCGGATTTTGCCCCTAGGGGGAAGCCATCCCAGGGAAATTCCCTTAATCGAGAAAAAACAATTGTGCGATCGCTACGCAGAAATCCTGCACAGCACCGATCCCCAGGTGGCAACCACCTCCGTCCGCTATGGGGACTGCTGTCAACGGATCGTTCTGATCACCTCGGAAGGAACCTTAATTGAGCAATCTTGGGTCGATTTAGAGATGCGCTTTGCCGCCACTGCTCGCAAAGGTTCCACCGTACAAACCGGACGGGAAACCATCGGATCGCGCAATGGATACGAAGATTTAACCCAACTCGATGCCCCAGTGCGATCGGCCGCCCAGCGTGCAGTTAACGCCCTATCCCATCCTCCCATCAAAGGCAACACCTACACCGTCGTCATCGATCCCATTTTGACCGGCTTATTTGTCCATGAAGCCTTCGGCCACCTGTCCGAAGCCGATATGGCCTACGAAAACCCCGACATCTTGGAAGTCATGACCCTAGGGCGCAAATTTGGCCCCGACAACCTACAAATTCTCGATGGCGCAGGGCCCCAAGGTCACCGAGGCAGCTATTTCTATGATGATGAAGGAACCCCAGCAACGACCACCCAACTGATTCAAGATGGGGTATTAGTCGGCCGTCTCCACTCGCGGGAAACAGCCGGAAAATTGGGAGAGGAACCCACCGGAAACGCTCGCTGCCTCAACTATCATTATCCGCCCTTGGTACGAATGACCAATACCTGGATCGAGCGCGGAGAAACCCCCGTCAATGATTTGTTTAGCGGCATCAAAGAAGGGGTTTATGCCAAAAACTGGCTCGGAGGCATGACCAACGGAGAGATGTTTACCTTTAGTGCCGGGGAAGCCTGGATGATTCGTAACGGAGAACTGGCTGAACCGGTGCGAGATGTGACGCTTTCGGGTAATGTATTTAGCACCTTAGCCGATATTGAGGCGATCGGTAATGATTTTTACTGGGATGAGTCCGGCGGTTGTGGAAAAGGGGGACAAAACGGGTTAGCCGTTGGTTGTGGCGGCCCCTCCTTACGCATTCAGAATGTCGTGGTCGGTGGAGAAGCGGAGAATGAGTGATGATATAGCGCTTTCCGCTTCGCGGACATGAACGCGCTAGGGAATAGGGTTGTGGTACATGGCTTTGAGCCTTTAAAATTGTACACCATAACAGCGCAAAGTGCTGTATCAAGTCCGCTTGTTCATATAGCGCTTCGCGGACATACCATAATTAAAAACCTAGGGAGCAAGATGCTCCCACTCCAGCCCATAATCGTAGGGTGGGTTAGGCGGCTAAAACCTAGACTCTGACAGCAATCTCTCAATCCGCCGTAACCCACCCTTCTAAGTTAATGAAGGTCGTGGGGTATCTCCTTCCACTGCTTGGCGATAGAACTCTACATTATCGTTGTAATCAATGGGCAGGACAGCAACGACGTTTTCGTGGGGGCGGGGGATGATGACCCAGGATTCTAGGGTAGCTCCATAGGCCCTCTCTACGGCTTCTATGCCTGCATCCATGGCTGTTTTCACTTCCGAAACATCCCCCCGAATGTTGACAGTAAACCGAGCGCTCCCAACCCGAATATAGCCGACTAAGGTAATCCGCCCCGCTTTTACCATTGCGTCAGCAGCAGCTAAAATACCTGGGAACCCCTTTGTCTCAATTGCTCCAACAGCTTGCTGTCCCATAATTGTTGCTCCTAATGTTAATCAATAACTATTTCTATGCAAGACTTTATTGTAGGGGTTTAGGGGGTCACTTGAGTCAAGAAAATAGTCGATTGATTACCTTTGAGTCGAATATAGATGCTATCTAGCGGAAGGGTTCACTGACTTCTGTATAGTCAATGGGAAGCACGGCTTGCACATTGGGCGGGGGATTGGGGACAATGTAGTGCATCATCACTTTACCTCCATAGACTTTTTCAGCTTCCTGAATTCCTATCTCTACTGCGGGCACAACTTCGGATGTCCCCCCCCGAATGGCAACCACAAAGTTTCCGCTTTCAGCACGGTCAAAGTAGACGAGGGTGACTCGCGCTGCTTTAACCATGGCATCAGCAGCAGCGAGAACGGCAGGAAATCCTAGGGTTTGGATGACACCAACAGCTTCAGGCACGATTGTTCTCCTTTGGGGGGGGATGATGGGTGAGTTGATTTCACTATTTTAGGCCAGAAGTGCGATCGCGCTGCTTTAGGTTTAAGCTAATTTAGCTTCTAAGGATTTGAGCAACTCTGTATTCACCCCAGATTCACGGGGGAGGGCGATTTTACCGGTACGAGCAATTTCCCGAATCCCAAATTTTTGCAGCACTTGGACAATGGCCACCATTTTCCCTGGGTCACCGACGACTTCCAAGGTTAAGGAATCTTCGGCCACATCCACCACACGGGAGCGAAAAATATTTGCTAACTCAATAATTTCGGAGCGACTTTGAGTGGGGGCATTGACTTTGAGTAACATTAATTCCCGTTCTACACAGGGACTTTCCGTTAAGTCTTGCACCTTCAGGACATTAATTTGTTTGTAGAGCTGTTTGGTGATTTGTTCAATAATCTTGTCATCTCCGGGTACAACCATGGTAATCCGAGAGACTCCGAGCTGTTCGGCTGGGCCGACAGCGAGACTTTCAATGTTAAAGCCACGACGAGCAAACAAACCAGAAATACGGCTTAAGACTCCAGCTTCGTCTTCTACCAGTACAGAAAGGGTGTGTTTCATAGTTGCCTCATCCGCTTACGGGTGATAGAATCAGGTTTTGATTTTAGGGTTTAAGTTTTACACTATACATCATAGACCCAACTATGATAGGAGCTTTGATGGGGCGATCGCTCCCCTATAATCCTTTCTTAAGATTAACCGAACTCACCCCCTGGGGAAGCTTGAGGTTCAGGGAAATCTTGCCCCCAGCTTAGGGCGAAGGGAAGAGGACAATCACAGCTCAGACCCCTTCAAAAATCGCTCAAAGGCTCCCCTAGAGCAAAAAACAAGTGAAAAAATGTAGAACATCTCAAAACCTGTCAGTTACAATGGCAGAAACCTACGGATTTTGTCCCCATCCGAGATCCTAACGGACTCAGTGATTGAGGGCATCGATCTGATGGTTTAAGCAACCGTGTTGGAGGCTCTAAGGGTTTGAATCACTTGAATCAGACCTCTGCTTAGGTCTCCAGAATCGCCAGATTCCATACTTAACTGTTGTTCTATCCCTATTTACAATTCCAAACGCCTGTGGTTGACAAGAGAAAAAATCGCGATCTTCCCCAAATCAACGAACGGATTAAATATCCAGAAGTTCGAGTTATTGATGGTGATGGCACGCAACTCGGAATTATGTCTCCGAGAGACGGTCTGAAACTCGCTCAAGAACAAGAACAAGACTTAGTTCTGGTCAGCGATAAAGCTGATCCCCCCGTCTGCCGAATTCAGGATTACGGCAAATATAAGTTTGAGCAAGAAAAGAAAGCCCGCGAAGCCAAGAAAAAACAGCACACAGCCGATGTAAAAGAAGTAAAAATGCGTTATAAAATCGAGGAACATGATTATAATGTTCGTCTGAATAACGCTCGCAAATTTCTCAAGAAAGGTGATAAAGTTAAAGCAACGATTAGCTTTCGAGGACGAGAAATTCAGCATAGCAATTTGGCAGAAGAGTTGCTCAAACGCTTGGCAAAAGATCTAGAAGAAGAAGCTGAAGTGCAGCAAGAACCCAAACGGGAAGGGCGGAATATGATGATGCTCCTCTCCCCGAAAAAAGAGTTATAAGTCAAGCAGTGCCTAGGAACGAGAGAGACCTCTTGAACCTGGGCATTGTTGGGCAGCATAAAATACCAAGATATGGAACTCAATTATCAGGGACGGGGCGTAAACAAGTGGGGACAACGGTTCTTCCAATGGTTTAACCTTCGGCCAGACGAAAGTGAGCGTACAGTCTTAATGCTGGCGTTTTATACAGCAAGTTGCGTGGGACTCAGTTGGACAGAAGCGAGTACCGCTGACTTGTTCTTGCAGCGATTCGGCGCTGAATCCTTACCTTGGATTTATATTGCCAGTGCGGTGATGGGTTCGGGATTAGGGTTTTTGTACGACTGGTTGCAAACCCTGCTCCCTTTGCGTAAGGTAATTGTCCTGACAGCCATACTGATGGCAATTCCCTTATTTTTATTACGCTTAGGGTTAGATCTGATTGTGATCGCCCCCATCTTAATTTTTTTGCTGCGTCTGTGGTGTGAAGCGATCTTTATCCTCAATGAGTTAAACACCAGTATTTGCGCCAACCAACTGTTTAACATCCGGGAAATTAAACGGACATATCCGTTAATTTCTAGTGGGATTTTGATGGCCGATGTGGTCAGTGGTTTTTCCCTACCGGCGATCTTGACCTTCCTGCGAGTGGAAAATATCCTGATTTGTGCGAGTGTGTTGATGTTTGTGGGGGGTGCGATCGCCTTTTACCTGACCCAAAATTATCAACAATTTTTCCCAGACACCACCAACCGCGTCTCCTCAGAGGATGACTCAGGCTTTACCCAGCGCCGTTTGGGTCGTCCCGTATGGCGATATGTGATTCCCTTGATCCTGTTCTTTTTTGTGGCTCAAGGCTCTTTACAGTTTGTTGAGTTTCAGTTTTTTGACCAACTGGAAAAAAACCTGAATTCGGGGGAAGTTGCGAGTTTCCTCGGATTTTTTAATGGTGTGTTGGGAGTTTTTGAGCTAATTCTGCAATGGTTTGTCTCATCTCGGTTGATTGAGCGGTTGGGGGTGTTTGTGGCGGCATCCCTACTGCCGGGACTGATGGGAATTATTAGTTTGATTTCCTTGGGCCATGTGGCGGATTTATTTTGGTGTTTGATTACGCTGAAGTTTTTTGATGATTTGTTGCGCTATACGGTGGTCTTGGGGTTGGGGCCGGCCCTGTTCCAACCGCTTCCAGAGAGTATCCGGAATGGAATCCAGGCTTGGCGGGCGATCGCCGAACCGATCTCAACTGGGGTAACGGGTTTGCTGCTGTTGGGAACGATTTGGTTCTGTAGCCAAATCATGCCCCAGCTTGAATCTCGACAGTCGGATATCTTCCTATTCCAAACTATTCTCATTTCCCTGGGTTGGTTATTGGCGATTTTCTTCCTGCGCTCTGGCTATGTGCAACTGTTGGTATCGAGTGCCAAAAGTGGCCGGTTAGGGGTCTCGGATGTGGATTTGCGATCGCTACAACGGAATGTGGCCGACACCCTGAAACAACCAGGAGCAGAGGAAGATAAGCGCTCTTGTATTGAACTGCTCAACCGGTTTGACCCCCAAAATATTAACGAAGTCCTGGTTCCCCTACTGCCTTCCCTCTCTCCGGCCCTACAACGGCAAAGCTTAGAGGTACTGCTGGAACATCCCCACACCAAGGATGTGGAATCCATTCGCGCCCTGACCCAAACCTCCTTGCTGCCGGATGTGTTAGCCCTAGCCCTGCGCTACATTTGGCTCACGGAAGCCGAACCGGATATCCGTCAGTTACGCAGCTATCTCCAACCCTCGGTTGACCCGGTGGTAAGGTCAACGGCAGCGGCCTTAATGCTCAAGCGCGGCAATGCTAAAGCCAAAGCCGAAGCCACCAATACCCTACGGCGAATGGTGACTAGCGAGCAGGAACGGGAGCGGGTCATGGGATGTCGCGCTCTGGGAGAGGCGGTCTATATGCAAGCGCTGCGTCTCTATGTGCCCAATTTACTTCAGGATGATTCCCTACGGGTGCGCTGTGCCCTGCTAGAGGCGATCGCCGCCACCCGTCTCGAAGAATATTATCCTTCTTTATTGCGGGGGCTTTACTATCAATCAACCCGTGAAGCCTCCTGTCGGGCCCTGGTTCGCCTGGGCCATGAAGCGATACCTCTGCTCTTAGACTTGGCCCGGGATATTTATAAACCGGATCTGGTACGGATGTATGCTTGGATGACGATCGGTGAAATTAAAACCCCCGAAAGTCTGCATGTGTTAACCCAAAACCTGATGACTTCTTGGGGAAGCACCCGACGCAATATCCTGAAAATCTTGATTAAATTACCTGACGATCTGGGGATTGAAAAAGTACAAACTGTCTTGGGGCGATCGGGAATTGAATTATTGATTGACCAGGAACTGATGTTTATGGGTCAACTCTATGCTGCACGCTTAGATTTGGCTGAGGATCGGATTTCGGGTCGAGAGGCTCAATTATTATTGCGATCGCTTGTCGATCTGGAAACAGACTCCATTGAGCGCTGTTTTCTGTTGATGAAATTCTTGTATCCGATCCAGAGTGTACAAGCAGCCGCTTTTAACCTGCAATCGAATTCCATGAGTTCTCAAGCCAGAGGCTTAGAAATTTTAGACAATATTGTGGATATTCCCCATAAGAAAGCCTTGTTAACGGTACTCGATCAATATGCGATCGCCGAAAAACTGACGTATTTAGAGGATTTGGTCGTGTATCAACCCCTGAATCCGAGCGATCGCCTGCGCCATCTTCTCGACCTACGCCATTTTCTCTCGGATTGGCCCTTAGCCTGCTGTTTCCATGTGGCACAAGCCTTTCGCTGGAGTACCACCACCGAACATATTCTCGCTGGACTGCGCCATCCCAGGGGATTTGTACGGGAAGCCGTCTTGAATTATCTTAAAGTAGCAAGCCCTTCAACTTTGAGTCAATTATTGCCTATGCTCAAGCACGATCCCGATCGCCTGGTGGCTGCCCAAGTTCAAGCCTTAATCGAAGAGTTTGGACTCTCCCATACGGAATTGTCCTCACCTTCAATCTTGAGCGAAGATAGCTCGGATTTTCCCATCCCCCCATTCACCCATCCCCCCATTCCCCCATCCCCCTAACCCCGACCCGGAGAAGTTATGTTAAGTAGCGTTGACCGCTTGCTATTTGTGCGAGGTGTTCCCATCTTCAAAGAGTTACGGGATGATTTTTTGGTGCGTCTAGCCTCGATTATGGATGAATTATCGTTTCCGGCTGGGCAAACCATTTTTACCCAAGGACAGGAAGGACGCTCTCTGTATATTGTGGTTTCGGGACGGGTACGGGTGCATATTGGCGATCGGGATTTAGCCTACTTGGATAAGGGAACGACTTTTGGGGAAATGTCCTTGTTTGATGCCGAACCGCGATCCGCTTCCGTGACGGCGATCGAAACCTGTGATTGTTTAGTCTTAACTCAGCAACAACTCTATGATGCCATTGATGAAACCCCAGGTATTGCCGTCAATATTATTCGCTTGCTTTCCCGACGCATTCGCGAGCTAAACCAGAAAATTAACGCCCAAGAAAGTAAGATTCAAGAATTACAAGTTTCTAGCAAACATTAGCTAAACCCGCCTCTATGTCCTTAACAAGAACCATAATGGCGGGTTGAAAGGTGGTGCAGGGAATGCTTAACCCAAAGCGTAGGCGGATTGTAGACCCCACCAAATCAAGACGGCAATACCACCTAAAACGACAATAGACGAGATGGCGATCGCCACCGGGCTATCTGCTCCTTTAAATTTCATGATGCCGCGATTTAAGTCAGACATGGCGATTAGCCTCCATGAGAACAAGGTAAAAGGGTATAACAAACTGACTTTAGGCTTAGGGTAACGGTTTCTGGCTTGAGTGTCCATCATCCCATAGGGCGATCGATGTAGGATAGGAAAGGTCAAATCAGGCAGATACTCCGAATCCATGGGCCAGATTAAAATTCTATTACTGATTGGGGCGATCGCCCTAGGTCTTTGTACTTTCTTTGAACTTGCTCTGCGTTGGTTCTTTGGGTTTGGCAAACCCTTGATCTATCAAGCCGATCCAGAAATTGGCTATTTACTGGCTCCCTCCCAAACTACGCGCCGGTTTGGAAATCGGATTACTATTAATCGATATTCGATGCGGAGTGCTGACATGAGTGAGGAACCAGCACCGGACACACAACGGATCTTACTGCTTGGAGATTCTATCGCCAATGGGGGATGGTGGACGGATCAGGAGCAAATTCTCTCTAACTTGATCAGCCACAAACTGAAGGAAGAGACGGGCAAAGCGGTAGAAGTGCTGAATATTTCCGCTAATTCCTGGTGTCCCCGCAATGAAATCGCCTACTTACGCAAATATGGCACATTTGGGGCCGAGGTGATTATCCTGTTGATTAATACCGACGATCTCTTTGGCACTGCACCCACCTCCATTCCCGTAGGGCGCGATCGCTTTTATCCCAGTCATTATCCGCCCCTGGGTATCGTCGAAGCCTTTACTCGCTTGGTTTTGCCCTATGAGTCTCCCCCAGAAATGGCAGCAGTACGAGCCGAAAAAGGCGATCGGGTAGGCTTTAATTTACAAGCCATTCAGGACATTCACACCTACGCTCAAAAACACCACGCCCAAGTCCTCTTAGCCATGACTCCCCTGAAACGGGAACTCGGAGAACCCGGCCCCAGAGACTATGAATGGAAAGCCAGAAAGCGCCTCTTAGCCCTCACAGAAGAGCGAAAAATACCCTATATCGACTTTTTACCCATTTTTAACGCCCAAGAAAACCCAGAGACCCTTTATCGAGACCACATCCACCTCAGTCCCCTCGGTTACCAAGTGGTCAATGAAATCCTATGCAGCCAGACCGAAACCAGAAAACCCCCTGGACTCGAAGGGAGCGGGGAGTGTTAAGACTTGCCGGTTGTCCAAAGGCTCTGGGACAATGGGCAACAGTTCTCTAGCTAATCGTTTTACCCATTCAACATGAAAATCGCACAAGATATTACCCAGTTAGTCGGACATACTCCCTTAGTTCAACTCAACCGTATTCCTCAAGCAGAGGGCTGTGTGGCCAGAATTGTGGTTAAGCTCGAAAGTATGAACCCAGCTTCCTCAGTCAAAGACCGGATTGGGGTCAACATGATTGATATGGCGGAAAAAGAAGGGTCGATTTCTCCAGAAAAGACCGTATTGGTGGAACCGACTTCTGGGAATACAGGAATTGCCTTGGCGATGGTAGCGGCTGCGCGAGGCTATCGGTTAATTTTGTTAATGCCAGAAACCATGAGTGCAGAACGGCGAGCTATGTTAAAGGCTTATGGTGCTGAGTTGATTCTGACTCCGGGTTCAGAGGGGATGGGGGGATGTATTCGCCGAGCAATGGAACTGGCCGAAGAAATGCCCAATGCTTATATGTTGCAGCAGTTTCAAAATCCAGCCAATCCCCAGATTCACCGCAAAACCACGGCTGAGGAAATTTGGGCAGATACGGATGGCCAGGTGGATATGATTATTTCGGGTGTGGGTACTGGGGGGACAATTACTGGGGTGGCCGAGGTGCTGAAGAAGAGAAGCGAGAAAGTTAAGGCGATCGCCGTGGAACCGGTTACTTCTCCTGTATTATCGGGCGGCCAACCAGGGCCCCATAAAATTCAAGGGATTGGGGCTGGCTTTGTACCAGAGGTTTTGAAGGTAGATTTGATTGATGAAGTAGTGACCGTTTCTGATGAGGAGGCGATCGCCTATGGACGGCGTTTAGCCAAGGAAGAAGGCTTACTCTCTGGGATTTCCAGTGGTGCTGCGGTTTGCGCCGCCATCCAAGTCGGCAAGCGTCCAGAAAATGACGGTAAATTAATTGTGGTGATTCAACCGAGTTTTGGCGAGCGCTATCTGAGTACCCCCTTATTCCAAGATCCAGAATAAGGAGATAGGGGGAGAGGGGGAAAATGGCCGATGATCCATGACCCATGACCAAAAGACGTGAATTATTATCAAACCCTAGAAATTGAGCCAACGGCAACGGCGGAGGAAATTCGTCAAGCCTATCGCCGTTTGGTCAAACTTCATCATCCAGATCTCAATCAAGCCGTGGGCAATGCTGACCGGATGGTGGAGATTAATCTGGCCTATGAAACCCTTAGCGATCCCCATAGTCGCCGAGTATACGATCGCCAAAACTTTCCCTATACGCCCAGGGGCGATCGGCCGAAATCCCCCAAACCCCCCAGCCGTTCGCCGCAAAACCCTCTCGATCCCGATCGACATTGGCAACAATGGCTCGTGAGAGTCTATCATCCCGTCAACGGTTCCTTAATCGAAATTCTTAACTCCATCGAAGCAGAACTCGATGACCTGGCCGCCGATCCTTTTGACGATCGATTGCTAGAAAATTTTCAACTCTATTTAGACAATTGTCGCTCCTTATTAGATGAAGCCCAAGTGCGTTTTCGCTCCCTACCCAATCCCGGGCCCGTTGCCAGTATTGCCGCCCATCTCTACTATTGTCTTAATCAAGTCAGTGATGCTCTCGATGAATTCTCCTGGTTTCCCTACAACTATGACGAACATTATTTACATACCGGACTAGAACTCTTCCGCATTGCCCGTGGGTTGCGCCAAGAAGCCCAAGAGGCCCTGCAAGAGATTTATACTGACGCTTAATCCATCATTTTTCAACAGCAACCCCCCTCAAAGACTGCGAATATGCATTTTTTGCATTAATTCTATGTATTTTATTGAAAATCCGAGTTTTTTCGTAGTTGATATTACAGAATATCCTAGAACGATCTGGATATATAGAAGTTATATCTCGGACAAGAAAAAAATAGATTTTCTATGACCGGGGCTTTATAAGGAGAACACCAAAAATGTCACTAAAAGTCGAACTCCTGGAAGAAAGCTTTGAAAAAGTAAAGCCAGAAGCTAACGAATTTGTAGAGAGCTTTTATAAAAATTTATTCACGGATAATCCGGAAGCCAAGCCCCTATTTGAACATACGGATATGAAAAAACAAAAGCAAATGCTTTTGCAATCTTTGGTCTTCACAGTCGAAAATTTGCGGAAGCCAGAAGCCTTAAGTGATGCCCTCAAAGGCTTAGGGGCACGTCATGTTAAGTATGGGGCCCTTCCTGCCCATTATCCCTTAGTTGGCGGAGCATTGTTAAAAACCTTTGAACAATACTTAGGAGATCGCTGGACTCCTGAAGTCAAACAAGCTTGGATTGAGGCCTATCAAGCGATTACAACTCTGATGCTAGAAGGGGCTGAATACGACCAAGCAGAAACCCAACTTTCTTAAGTCATGACCAGCAATTCCCAGCGATTTCCTTTCCTAAAAAATCTCCTTCAAGTCAAGACGGCCATTATTGCAGTGGTGGTTTTGCTACTGGTTTGGGGAATTGCTGCGTTTGCCTTAGATCAACGTCAAATCTTTCTTCCGGGAGTGACATCAGACGGCCACACCTTAATTGAAGCCTCCTGTAGCTCCTGTCATGAAGGATTTAAGCCAGTCAGTAATGAAACCTGTATGCGCTGTCATGAAGCGGAGCTAGTAAGCGATGCTCACGGCCCAAAAAAGTTTCGCGATCCCCGTTGGGCAGAATATTTAGAAAACTTAGATGTTCTAACCTGTACCGCTTGTCATGCAGAGCATGTACATATGTTTGGTCGGGGAGTTCACCTGAAACCTGATTTATGTATGGCTTGTCATGAAGGAGTCATTGCCGGGGATATTCCCAGTCATCAAGGGTTTGAGCCAGATGGCTGTTGGACAGCAGGATGTCATAACTACCACGATCATCGGTCAATTTCGACGGGTTTTTTGCGGGAAAACTTGAATCAGCCGATCCTATTACCGAAACCAGAACTGCCCAATTTAGAGGTCACCCTGACCCAGAGCGAACCCCCTAAACCCGATTTGGGTGAAGAGTTTCTGGAGGGTGGAGCATGATGAAGCCGGTGATTGTCGCCCTCTTGTGGCTGGTGGTAATGCTCTGGAGTCATGGGGCGATCGCCTCCCCAGTCTCCTCAGAGCGAGTAACAGAAATTACTCAGCAATGGGAGAACAGTGTTCACGCTCTCGCAGATGTCAACTGTTCCACCTGTCACCAAGTGGGAGAAAACAAAGCCCTTGTGGTTCGTCCGAACCAAGAAAGTTGTCAAAGTTGCCATCAGCAACAGGTTGATACGTTTCTGCTCGGTAAACATGGCATTCGTACTGCTGAAGGACTTTCTCCCTTAACTGCAAAGATGGCGAGTTTACCGATGAAAGCCTCGGCTAGGGAACAGGTGATGGGGTGCAATACCTGCCATGATGTCCATCAACCGGACACCTTTAAGGCTTCTGTGGACTCTTGTTTGCAATGCCATAATGATGCCCATTCTCTCAATTATGGAGACTCGAAACATGGTTCTTTATTTGCTGCATCCGTCAGACTGCCTCGCCCCAGTCCCGATCTGGTGACCTGTGCAACCTGCCATTTACCCCGCACAGTTAACGAGAATACCAATTCCGTGTTTGTCAATCACAATAACACTTATAACCTGCTCCCACGCGATCGCATGGTGAAAGATGTTTGTATGAATTGCCACGGTTTGGAATATTCCTACAACAGCATCTTTGATGATGAGTTAATTGAGGGTAACTTTCACCATCCCCCTCAACAAGATTTAGAGACTCTGAAGTTAGTGAGAACCCTAGAAGAAAAGCGAACCGCTTCAGACTCTGAATAAAAGCGTTCTTCACCCAATGGAAAATAAACTATGCCTATTCTTCAAACTTGGATACGTTCACTGAAACTGAAAACCATCAGCTTATTCATTTTAGCGACAGCCATTTGTCTCACTGCTGTTTCTTGTGCTGGTGGAAACACCAGTAGCTCGACTCAAACCAGTGGCATCGATCCGGCTCTTGTGGTTGATTATATCCATGCCGTCGCTGAATCCGATCGTACTGCCTATACTAAGCATGTGGTGAATCGATTGAAAACCTTAGAAGGGCAAGAAAAACCCAACGGAGTCGTTCCCGCAGAAGCAACGGAAGCTTGGCAAGATGCCAATGGTATTCCTCTGCCCGCGCAAATGTTCCGTTTAGGTGCAGAACTGGCTTCTGAACAAGGTACATTCACGTATGGTTTAATTTCACCTTGGAATATTAATGATGCACAAGCTCCTAGAGGAGAGTTTGAAGAGGTGGGGATGCAAACTGTTATTGATACGGGCGAACCCTATAAAGATTATCGAGAAATTGCTGGTCAAGAATATTACTCTGCTATTTATCCCGATAAGGCGATCGCCGAAGCTTGTGTCACCTGTCATAATAGCCATCCCATCCATAAAGAACGCTATCCCGATAAAATCTTTGAATTGGGAGATGTGATGGGTGGTGTTGTTATTAACTTACCCCTAGAAGGAACTTAATCCATTTTTAGGTTTAATTCAGGGAGGAATCCAACCTTGGGATTCTCTCCCCATTCCTCCACTACAGCGCGAACCACTGTATACCATGAAACCCAAGTTTTCCACCCTCATTGTCTTAACTGTAGTTTGTGCTATTCTGCTCACCCCTTTTGTTTTTAGTCCCAACTATATTCCAGTTCTACGCTTAAATGACTTTGATTTATATTTAACCTTTCAAAGTGACCTTTATAAGCAAATTACTGGCTATTTATCCCTTATCTTTGTCTTTTTAGAAATGATGCTCACCTTTCGCAAACGAGGGAGAAGTTGGAAAATAAAAATCAAAGTTCCCGGCAGTATTCAGTTTTGGAGAAGCCTACATATTTTTCTAGGAATCGCCTTAGTTGGCAGTACCCTCATTCATACTATAGGCGTGCGAGGTTTCAATTTTAATGCCATTTTTCTATGGGTCTTTTTCTTGGTCACTTTATCGGCTTTAGTCGGAGTGGTTGCCGAGACCGGGATTCTCGAATCGACCCAGCGCTATTTCCGATTCAGTTTATCTGCTCCTAGTGGAAATCCAGGCATTTCTAAAGGAGTGTTGATTCGTAACCTACGGGGGATTTGGCTGAACACTCATATTATTTTGGTGAGCATGTTTTTAGCTATGCTTGTTTTTCATATTATCATTGCTTACTATTATCAATAATGACAACCAATAGGTATTGATCGTCATTTTTCCCTTAATGAGGAACATTTAATGCTCCGTTTTTTCTTAACCAACTTTTTTGAAGATCGGTCAACCCTTGAGCATCTGTAAATGTTGCTCCGATGACTTCACAGTTGATCAATTCAACATTTTTCCAGATCGTCTGTTCTAAATTTGCATCTTGGAAACTGATGTTTACTAACTTGACTCGATCAAATACCGCAGACTCTAAATCAGCAGACAAAAAAGAACAATGTTCCAGAACACTATCAGTAAAAGATGCGTTAATACATTTTGCTCCTAAAATTTCTGTATCTTTCATCTGACTCGAACGAAAATCAATTTCTGATAAGTTTGCTGATGAAAAACTAGCATGGTTCCATGTGCTGTTTAAGAATATAGATCGATACAAGTTAGAATTTTGTAAATTGGTTTCGATCAATAAACTTCCGCTTATGTCTGCTTGTGTTAAGATGGCAGATTTCAAGATTGTTTCTGTAAAATTACACTCGATTAACTGAGAGGCGGTGAGATTGGCTTGAGTTAAATTGGCGCGACTAAAATTAGCTTTTTGCGCCTTTATTTCTCTCATGTCTGATTTAGAAAAATTAGCATCAATACCATTTAATTCATCTAAGGTTGCTCCGTAGAGTTTAGTGTAACTTGCTTGCAGCGATCGACCATTGACTCTCTGTAAACAAGCTCTATTGAGTTCAGCATGGGATAAGTTGGCACAAACCAAATTAGTTTCGGTTAAATTGGCTAACATTAAGTTGGCTTGGGAAAAATTTGTTCCTTGACAAAAGGCCCTAGATAGGTTTGCGCCGCGCAGATAAGCTTGAGTAAAATTGCCATCATCGAGAATACAATCTTCTAAATTAATCCGGCTTAATTCAGCCCCTACAAAAGATTCTCCGTTCTGGAGTTGGCTTAAAACCTCTGCGGCTGTGAATAAGGTCATAAATGAAGGTGATATGTGAAAAAACTTTAAATTCTAGTGTATCGCTTAATTGCCCTTTTGCGCTACTTTTGTCATCCTGAATACAACAGGATAGTCTCAAGGGAGTAGGGTAGAGAATAGAAAAAAATGATCATCCTTGAAACCGTTAAGATGAATATACCTTTAATCGGGTTTTTCGGCTCAATCCAATTTGCTGTTCCCCTTCTAGGGAGTATTGCTGCTATTTTAATCGGAGCCACAATTTATGAAGCTCAAGTTGGCTCAAGTGTGGTGCAACATCTGATTTATAAGAGTCCCTGGTTTGGAATGTTGATGTTCCTGCTGGCGGTCAATTTATCGATTTCGGCACTCACCCGCTATCCTTGGCGAGGCTCTCGTAAAGTGGGGTTTGCTTTAACTCATATTGGATTGGTTTTGATTATTATGGGGTCGGCGGGAGTGATTCATTTGAGTTTGGAGGGTATGTTACCGTTACGGGAGGATCAAGGGGCGAATAATCAGATTCGGATTGAGGGCGATTTATTGGAAGTGATGACTCCTGAAGGTGAAACTGAACAAAGGGATATTTTTATCCGTCCCAATGGTTCGATTTCGCCTTCTTCGGTGTTGGGACTTTCTCTGTTAGGTTATGCAGAAAATACGGTAAAAAGGGTGGAGTTTAAAGAGGGAGGGAATAGGAACAATGTAGCTCTGAAGTTTCACTTAACGAGTGAGCGGATGGGACAAGATTTAGAACAATGGTTAGCGTTTGCACCGTTATCTTATCGTAGGGTAAGTTTGGGGCCGGCTGAATTGGTGTTGAGTGCGGTAGAGAGTGAGGAGGTAGCGCAGGGGAAACTCGGAGAACTGGCTGAGGGTTCAGAGGGGAATTATTTTCAGGCGATCGCCACTTCATCTGGTAAACTTTATTATGCGACCCATTCCTCTCAAGGCTTCCAATCCGGTATCCTAGAGGTAAATCAACCGGTTAAACTGGGTTGGGCAGACTTTGAACTTACCCTAGAAGAGCAACTCAGCCCTGCTCAGATAGACCGTCAAATTGTACCAGTTGGCGATCGCACTCTGCCAGGCACTCCCGCTATCCTCGTCGAAACAGAAACGGGAACTCAACAATGGCTCCCTTGGGGAGAACCTACCCCTATCTCCGCACCAGAGGGGGAAATTCTGGCAGCTTTTACCCCTAAACTCTTTTCCCTTCCCTTTCAAGTTGCCTTGCAAGACTTTATCGTAGAGCGTAATGAAGGCTCCGATAGTGTCGCCATGTGGACAAGCAAAATCCAAATTCAAGACTATCATCAGCATATTAGCAGCGATCGCACCGTTTGGATGAACCACCCCACCTGGTATCAGGGATGGAAAATCGCCCAAGCGTCCTGGAATCCCAGAGATTTGCGCCAATCCACCCTACAAGTCAAACGCGAACCCCTCTGGATAACCCTACTCACCTGGACAGGTTCCGCCCTCGTTGTTGTCGGCATTGCTACCATGTTTTACGGTAGAACCATTCAGAAAACACTCAGAAACTTCGACCAAAAACTTACATAATTCCCATCACCTATTTATGAATCCGATCAAATTTTTCATCACCTTAACATTAGGACTGACTCTATGCTTCTTCCCTGCATGGAAAGGCAGCATTTCTAGTCCAGAAACCAGTTATGATGCCCTCAAAACCCTAGCTGTACAACTCGATGGACGCAAAAAGCCCCTGGATACAGTCGCCAGAGAAACAGTTACTCAAATTCATGGCAGTTTAGACTATCAACCCTTAACCGGAGAAAAGCTAGATTATCTCGATACCTATCTTTCCCTATTATTCAATAACCGAGACTGGAACGAAGAACCCTTTATCCTCTTCAGCTATCGTCCCTTAAAAACTCAACTGGGACTCAACCCAGAACAGAAATATTTCTCCTTTGTAGAACTGGTTTCTTCTCCCCTAGGTTCATTGGTTTTGCAAGCCCATGAAGATCAAGCCAAAGATCTCGATTTAACGCGAGACCAACGGGAAGCACTAACTTTAGAAGACCGTTTAGCCGTAATGTTAGAAACGGTGAACAGTACCCAGTTACCCATGATTCCCCATCCCAGCAATCCGAAGGGGAAATGGCTGGGAATCGCTCAGGCTTCTGAATACTATGCACCGAAACAAGTTGAGAGCTTACAATCAACCTATGGCGAACTGAAACAAGCGGTGCAAATTGGGGTAACTTCAGACTTCAATGCACAAGTTTTAGGGCTGAAAAAACAACTGGTATCCTTAAGTCCTCAAGTTTATCCTCCTGAAGATAAACTAACACGAGAAGTCCATTTTTATGGACTGCATTGGTTTACTAAAGCCTGGATTTTGTATGCTTTAGGATTCCTGGTAATGTTGGTTACCCTGGCCTGGGAAAAGTTACAAGCCTATTGGGTGGCATTAGGGTTATTTTGTAGTGGGTTAGCGGTGCATGGATATGGGTTTTGGGAGCGGATGCAAATTGCAGGACGACCCCCAGTAACCAATATGTATGAATCGGTGATTTGGGTGAGTTTAGGAATTGCAGCGATCGCCGTAACCTTTGAATTCTTGCATCGTGCTAAATATTACCTCTTGGCTGCTGCCCCCTTATCTGTCTTGTGTCTGATATTAGGCGATCGCCTCCCGGCCGTCCTCGATCCCAGCATTAAACCCCTCGTTCCCGTTCTCCGCGATAACTTTTGGCTCAGTGTCCATGTGCCCACCATCACCCTCGGTTACGCCAGTTTTGCCCTCGCCTTCGGCTTCGCTCATCTGCTCCTAGGAGCCTACCTATTCAAGCCCACCGCCAAAGACTGGATTAACCGCCTCTCGCGCTGGAACTATTCCATCCTCCAAGTCGGCGTACTTTTCCTGACCACCGGGATAATCCTCGGTGGCATTTGGGCCCACTTCTCCTGGGGACGATTTTGGGGATGGGACCCCAAAGAAACCTGGGCATTAATCGCCCTCATATCCTACATTGTGCCCCTACACGGTCGATTAGCCGGTTGGCTCGGCAACTTTGGCATGGCGATCGCCAGTACGATCAGCTTTAATACCATCCTCATGGCCTGGTATGGCGTGAACTTCGTCCTCGGAACCGGACTACACAGCTACGGCTTCAGTACCGGAGGCTCAGAACTAATTATCGGTAGCCTCATCACCCTAGATCTCCTGTTTGTATTAGTAGTAGTCCTGCGCCAACAAACCCTCAAAAACCAATCCCAATCTCCAGCCCTATCCTAAACATCAACCCCCACCCACCATGGAACGTCGTTACTTTATCAGTTGGATGACCCTAAGCGCACTCGCGAGCGTCCTCCCACCCACCCTCTCCGCTTGCAACTCTGAAACATCCCCAACTCCCCCCAGCAATAACAGCCCTGATATTGATACCTCCATGCGCGAAGACGGATTTCAAGCCCTCGGTACAATCCCCCAACTCGAAACCCAAGGAACCATCCTAGACCGACGAAACGCCCCCAAATCCGTCCTTATTTTCCGCCATCCCCAAACCCAAACCATAGTCGCCCTCAATCCCATGTGTCCCCATCAAGGTTGCACCGTCAAACTGTCCGCCGATGAAAACCGATTTGAATGTCCCTGTCACGGCTCCGAATTTGGTTTAGATGGTGCAGTTCTATCCCCTCCTGCCGAAAAACCCTTACCTTATTTTGAAGTCAAACAGGAAGGAGACTTAATTTTAGTCAAAACCCAGTAAGTGATAGCGCTTCGCCCTAGGCAATAGGAAAAAGCTTGTATTGCTGAGGGTCTAGAGCTTCAAGCTGTACTCTATAAAAGAGAGATCGTATAATTATTTTAATGTTCTCATTTGAATTGAACTCAATTGACTCAGAGCCAGCGCATTTTAATTTGTACCCTAGTCGCCTTAGCTTCCAGTAGCTTCGGTTTTGCTATTGGTGGCAATTTTCAATTTCAATCTAAAATGCAAGCGTGCCAAGACTATTCTTGGGGATTTAACAATGTCTGTCAACTCTGGGTAGGCCCCAGTTCTTGGTTACAAGGAAGTACCACAGGAGCGTGGGTAGGCATGGTTTTAGGGGGATTTTTAGCCGGGTTATCCACCTCTACAAGCCAGCAAAAAAATCATCAAGAAAATTGCCAACTAACAGCAGAAGAACAAGCCAATCTAGAACGAGTCTTATGGTTTCTAGAAACAAAAGCTATGGGAGTCGAGCAATTAACCAGTAGAGAGCGATTAATTCTGGCCTTGGGAATGCAATTAAGCCAACATAAACTGAGAGAACAACACACCACAGAACCTTTGGAATTAGAAACCGTTGAGCAACTCATATCCAATTTAGGGCAAAATCCTCAGATTTCTGAAAAACTGACCAGCTCAGAAGAGGAGAACGACGAGATCGGCCCATGATCGCCCATCTAATTTTATCCATGTTAATAACCGTTGCGATAGCCATTCTGGGTATTTGGTTTGCAGGACTCCCCGGTTATTTTATCATTTGGCTATCCCAACCCTTTATCCGGTTTTGTTTTGGTCAAAGGGCCCTATCTAATTTGAATCCGGAAGAAAGTTTTGCCGCCATGTTTCTTGTCTCTCTCTTCTGGGGATTTAATGTTCTACCTGCCTATTTAGTAGCATTTATTTGGTTGAAAGAATATACCCTGATTAGTCAAATTCCCATTTTTGTAGGCGTGGTTTATGTAGGGAGTATGATCGTTGCTCTAGTGAGCTATGGTTGGGTGATGGGTCATCGGTAATACAGCACTTTGTGCTGTTATAGCGCTTCGCGAAGCGTGTATTTACAATAATCTGTAGGGGCGTTTCATGTCGCGAAGCGCTGTATGGTATTTAAGCGAACTTTTAATAATCATCCATTCCAAACAATGCCGTACTCAAATAGCGCTCCCCTCCGCTCGGTTGAATCACCGTAATCATCTGGCCTTGATGCTCTGGACGTTGGGCAATTTGTAGCGCCGCAGAAACCACTGCCCCCGTAGAAATACCACTGAGAAGGCCCTCTTCCTTGGCTAAACGGCGACCGATATCATAAGCTTGCTCCTCGGAGATGGTTATCACCTCATCAATCAGATCAACCCGCAGGACATCGGGGACAAAGCCCGCCCCAATCCCTTGGAGATTATGGATACTGGGTTTTTCTCCACTTAAAACGGCACTGGTTTTCGGTTCGATCGCCACAATTTTAAGGCCTGGCTTCTTTTTTTTCAAATAGCGACCCGCTCCCGTGAGGGTTCCCCCCGTTCCCACCCCCACTACCAACACATCTAGCTTACCCTCCGTATCTGACCAAAGTTCCGGCCCCGTGGTTTGGTAATGGATTTTCGGGTTGGCAGGATTACTAAACTGTTGGGGAGAAAAGGAATTAGGCGTACTTGCGAGCAACTCATTCGCCCGTTGAATGGCTCCCGCCATATCCAAATGACTCGGAGTCAACACCACCTCTGCCCCATAAGCAGTGACCATCTGTTGACGCTCGCGGCTCATATTCTCTGGCATCGTCAGAATTAAGCGATAGTTTTTCGCCGCGCACACCATGGCCAAGCCTATTCCCGTATTGCCGGATGTGGCTTCAATAATCGTAGATACGCCAGGGGTAATGAGTCCCGCTTGTTCAGCCTCTGTAATCATGCTGAGGGCAATACGGTCTTTAACTGATTTTGCCGGATTCATGCCCTCTAATTTCAGGACAATTTCGGCTTGACAATTAAAGGCTTTGGGCAGGTGGCGCAAGTGGACTAGGGGCGTTGCGCCAATGAGTTCGGTAATGTTTTGGTAAATTTTCATGATCGATTAGAAATTAAAATGGTTGCCCTCATCCCCCAACCCCTTCTCCCACGGGAGAAGGGGAGTAGAAGTCCCTCTCCCCTGGGAGAGGGATATAGGGAGAGGGCATTGCCAGTTCAGATCTCAAATGAAAACCCTATAACAGCAGTTGGAAAAAGATAAAGGTTAATGCTGCCATCAGGAATAGATGGGGCAGGTTGCTCCAGAGCGGGCGTTGGGTAATTTTGAATAGGGGATAGATACTCAAGGCGATCGCCGCCAATAGGGTTACCCCTTGTAAAAAAGATGCCACATCTCCACTCCAGGTCAACACCGGCAAAGCCGAACCCGAAAAGCCAAACGTGCGAGCTGTAACAGGCAGCAGTTGCCCGGCTTCTGTCATGGCTGCTGGGATATAATGGGCTAAATTGGCTCCCAACGTCATCGGTAGATAGGCGTAGATGGTGACCAAATAGGGGGGCATGTCCCGGTCAAAGAATCGGGCGATCGCATGAACCCCATAGGTTAAAAACCAAGGAATACTCAGCAACACCAGCACCACCGGCAAAGCCATAAACCAGGGTTGTCCGGTAATCAGAGCGCTATCGAGACCAAAAAAGCCTAAAATGCGATCGCCAGAATGCATAAACACCCCACCGAACAAAAGCAGCAACAGCGCCACTTCTGCCCAAAACGGCTGATGATTTTCCAGCAAATCCGCCGCCACAAACCGCAAGTTGAACTGTACCGAGCGATTCGGACAAGCCTTTAAGCAGGTCATACACAGCACACAATCGCGGTTATCCCGCAGTTGGGCTGGATGGGAATAGAGGGGACATCCCCCGGTAGCTTGGCCCTCATTCGGTAGGGAGTCGGCAAACGTCACCGGAGTCGCATCACTGCCTTTGTAACAGCCAAACGTGCTGCATTGACTGCCACAAATTTGCTGAGTCGATCGCAACTCCGTCAAGGCCAGTTTGGCAAACATACCATTCATCCCACCAATGGGACAGAGATACCGACACCATAAACGGCGCTCATAAATCAGGCTACAAATCACCGCACCGGCAGTAATAATCAGCAATAAATCAGAGGAGAGATGGGGCGTATGGGGCAAATCCGCCAGTTTCTCCCAGAGATAAATGGCCACAAACCCGGCCCAGAGTAGCCATGCTCCCCAGCGATTCATCCATTTAGTCGGCCAAGGGAGCAGTTTACGGGGCCAAATCCATAGAGAGATTTTTCTGATCCATTCTCCCGTCACCATAAACGGACAAACGGCACACCACAACCGACCAATAATCGGGAAAAGCAATAGATAGAAGGGCCACCACCAGGCCCAAAAGAGATTGAGCGTCATGCTAGAGTCACGGGTTTGGGGGCCCAGATAACCCATGAGGGTGACAGGGATAAACAGGAGCATGACGATAACCCAGAACCGTTCTGGCCACCAATCACTGAGCAGAAATCGACGCAACCAGGGCAGTTGATTGAGTAAATCGACACGAAAGGCATTTTTTTTCGATTCAACCGACCAGAGGACTTGTTCGGAAATAATGTCTTGTTCGGGAGGAGTCATGACCACCGCCCGTTTGAGGATGCTTTCGAGTTCAGCAATATTGGCGGGATAGTCGTAGCTAATCAGACGGCGTAAATCCGCTTGACTGAGTTTTACGGGCGATCGCTGGCTTTCTTGGCAGTATTTATCCAGGAAATAGCGGGCAAAACTAGGGATATCCAGTTTGCGCTGTTTCAGGGAGGAGAGTTTGATCGAGTGACTGGGGATATCCCCCAAGGAGAGGGAGGAGGGACTACTGAGGATCAAGCGTACCCAGGACTGGATCGGGGGGCCTTCGGGGTTGGGGGTAAGGGTGTTCGTTTGCAGATAGTCTAACAGGCGATCGCGGTCTTTTTGGCTCAGGAGCTGATAATTGGCAATTAACAGGGTTCCTCGCTCCAGTAGTTCAATTACCCCCAATTGTTGACCCACCCGGCCAAACAGATTATCTGTATTCAGGGCCCCACTCTCATCACGGGGAAGTAAGGCACAGTCAATTTCAGCCCAAGGATGGTCTTTAATCCCCGAACGGTGATGAATATAGCCCGCGAGAAAGGTTTTTCCGCCTCCGGGAGGGGATTGGAGTTGAATCGGTTTCAGGTCTAGGGTCGCTTTTTCAATCTGGGCGGCCAGTTTTTGGCTGACTTTACTTTTGCCGATAATCAGGTTATCGGTGGGGATGGGACGAATAAACGGTTGTAATCCTTGGATGCGGATTTGTTCGGTGGCGATGCGATTTGCAAAATGCTCTAAATCTTGAGCTAGAAAGGTATTGAAGGCTTTTTCGATGGGAGGATATTGATCGGTGAGCTGCTCAAAGTCCGTTTGACTGAGAAACCAGAGTTCACTTTTGGCGATCGCCACCGCATTCGTATTATAAGTCGCCGTTTTTTGGTTCAGAGCTAAAGGAATATAGCCAAACAGTTCCCCCGCGCTGTAATAGCGAATATGGGTTTTGCCCACCAAGGAAGAGCGATAAATCTCTACCGAACCCCATTTGATCAGGTATAACCCAATCGGTTCTAGACCTTCATGATAGATGTCTTGGTTGGGTTCGACTTTCAGCAGACGTAGGGATTTGGCGATCGCCTCAATCACCTCATCGCTCAATTGCCCCCATACTCGATGGAAGCTTAACCAGTCGATACCGTCTGTAATCTCTGTTGCTTCTAGGGATACATCTTGCTCTGGATGGGGCTGTAACGGGAGGAGTGAACTAGGAATCATGCTATCTGTGCCCGATGTGGCTCAGATATCATTGTAATATAGTTATGCAGTTTTTGATTGATGGATGTTGGGGCTACTATAGCAAACCTAAATGAGTTATGTAATGGCTGCCCACCCTAATGCCGTGACAACCCTAAAATGGTGGGTTACGGCGGATTGAGAGATTGCTATCACAGTCTAGGTTTTAGCCGCCTAACCCACCCTACGCTAATGCACTATTTTAGCTGTGTCACGGCACTACACTCTTTTGGCTATACTCTTGTGCCGGAAGGTTTGATTCATAATTATAATGGCTATGAGTTTAAGATTGCGCCCGCTTTAGAGGGATTAGATTTTAATCGTAATTATCCCTATTATTGGCAACCGGAAGGGGAACAGCAATGTTTGAGTGACTGGTAAAATCGTAAATCCCACTTTTTGATACAGTCCAACCACATACAGCAGTTTTCGCTGTTATGGTGTAAAGTCTTAAAGGCTCAAAGCCATGTACCACAACCCTATTCCCTATTCCCTATTCCCTAGCGCGTTCATGTCCGCGAAGCGGAAAGCGCTATAAACAAACTCAGGATCGCAGGTCGCCCTCAAGATATAAGGTGTAGAATCATCAACATAAGCAAATACACTTTGCAAAAGCTGTTTCGCTATTAGGCATCCTTAATATGAGTCACTCTTGTAGAGCCAGATATAAGTTGGTTTAATGAATGCCCTCATGAGAATCTTACCCTACGATCACTTTACCCTGAAAACCTCAGTGACCATACCCGAACTGATCCATCACCTAGAAACTCGCATTGAAGAACCCAAGATCTGGGAATGGAGAAGTTCTGGTACTCATGCGCCCTATCGCGGCACACTTTCCCCAGATGGCTTTAAGATTCAGCGAGTCATTCACTATCGCAACTCCTTTTTACCCCAGATTCGCGGTCGATTTGAAGCCTTACCTGATGGTACAGCCGTTCATATTACCCTCAGTTTACATCCATTCGTTAGTTCTTTTCTGCTCTTTTGGGGGTCTTCCTGGTTGAGCATTTCACTCCTGTTTTTATTCTCTGCGTTGTTCTCAGACAATGTGGGTCTGGACACTCTTACATTTATTCCCTTTCCTATCATGGTTCTCTTTTTTTTCTGGCTGATCTTTTGGTTTGAAGCCGATCGCGATCGTCAAGACTTAACTCAAATGATTACAACCCTCCATCAATGATGGGGAGGGAACCGACTTGATTCGTCCAATTTCCCTCCGCCATTCATCCGGTTTAATCCTGACTTAAACCCACCAACAACCGATCCCAATCCTGCATCTCTTCACCCAGTTTGGCTTTCACTTCAAACGTTAAATTACAGGCTTGCGGTTGGGACAACACCTGAAGACACAACTCGGCAATATCCTCGCGACTAACTTGCCCGCGAATATTATCCCCTTGGGCAACCTCTAACCCATTGCCTCCTGGAGTTTCTATCAGGGCACAGGGGCGAATAATCGTATAGGGAACTCCACTTTCTCGGATGGCATTCTCGCCGCGCAACTTCCAGGTTAAAATGCCCCCAAGTTGGTCATTCAGCCTGACTGCGGGCGGTTCTTCCTCCAGATTCAAACCCGGTCTTCCGGGACGAGTCACCCCAGCCGAACTAATCTGCACAAACTTCGGTAATTTCGGCCCTCCATAGGCGCGAATGGAGCCAAGTTCTAGACCAAAGCGCCCCGCAGAAAAGCGAGGATTGAGATCGCCATCATACTCAAACTTACTGAGCATTAGTTGGATGGCATAGGTCTGACTGGGGTCAAATGGCGGTGCAGTGGGTAGAGTTTTGGCGCGAAAAACGGGAATCAGGCGATCGAACGGAATATCCACGGTCATCCAAGTATTATTCAACGTATCAAAGGAATAGCAATAACTAATTCCATCCCATCGCGCCTCATTGCGGAGAATAAACTTATAGCGCTTACCATCCCCTTGCACGCGCAGACTAATCCCTTCATATCTAGCCAGATTCAGACAAGGCTCAAAGTTTTTGGTGCGAATGGAAACAAAGCCGCCAGAATTAGCGGTAGACACTTCTCCGGTAAATAAGCCACAGTTGGGCGTGATGCGTAGCTCGCTGGAACTGACTCCCCCCATTACCACATCATCAATGACTCCCCAAGTCGTTCTTAAACTCGGTGAAGGATTGGTAAAATCGAAAATCATCCGCTCATCGGCGCGACCTAAATAGGGCCCCACCTTGCGGATCAGGTTTTTCATGCCGTTATATTCCACCATTTCCGGACTATCCACTACTTCCGGCAGATAGAACTTTACGCCTTGATAAGATTTTTCTCTGTTGGGGGTATCGCCCTCGACGGGTTGCACGCGAGTCCCAGAACAGCAAATGACAGAAATGACATCTTGCATCATTTCCGGTTTCAGAGTTTCCGGAATGGTTAAATCCGCTTCAAAGAGTTCAATCCCTTGACCTAAAATAGATTCGGCTCGTTTTCTGTCTCGCACCAGAGCGCGGACGGGGATTTTCCGTTCCACTAAACGGCGAATCACCCGTTTGCCCACTCCACCGGTGGCTCCAACAACTAGAATTGTACCCATAGCTCGTCCTTTTGGCGGTTGAGGTTGTCTGGTGAGGGTGCGTAACCCACGCTGAAGATCGCTGAGAATCGGAACAACTTCAAAGGTGTTTAGGGTGTCGAGCAATCGATTAAAATCCCAGGGTTTGCGACTGGTTTCAACCTGAACAGGAGTTTTAGAAGCCATTCTCTTAGATTGTGTAGATCGTCCTTGTTTATCTTAACGAAGAGGGGCAAAATGAACGGAAGATTGAGTAAGCCAGGAAATGGAGTCAGGATCAGGATATGGTGGGTCAATTAACAACTCATGTATTGGATACGGCGCAAGGTTCTCCCGCAGTAGGGATGGTATTGGAGTTATGGGCAGTCGATCGCAAGTCGCCGATTAAAACTCTGCTCAAACAGACCAAAACCAATGAGCAAGGCCGAACCAATGTTCCTTTATTGGACGATGGCGAGTTGGAAGTTGGCACTTACGAATTAGTTTTTTTTGTTGGTGATTATTTTCAACGGGTAATGGTCAATTTACCAGAGCCGGTATTTTTGGATGAGGTTCCGATTCAGTTTGGAGTCTCTAATCCCCATAGTCACTATCATGTGCCTTTGCTGGTTTCTCCGTGGTCTTATACAACGTATCGGGGGAGTTGAATAGGGAATGGGGAATAGGGAATGGGGAATAGGGAATGGGGAATAGGGAATATAGCGCTTCGCGCTAGGCAAAAGGCAAAAGGCAAAAGGCAAAAGCTTGTATGGCTTAGGGTCTAAGGCTTGAAACTGTACCCCATAGAAGAGAGAATTGCTATAGTCAAGCTTCTCTTGTCTACCCTACCCGCTCCTTTAATGTAATGGATGACCTAGATTCGATATGACGTATACGATCGCCCAGATTAATCAAATGAGTCAAGGGGAGTTTGTGGAGACTTTGGGGAGTGTCTTTGAAGATACTCCAAAAATCGCGGCTCAAACGTGGCATAAACGGCCATTTGGAGATCGGGAACATCTGTATCAGAGCTTGATCTCCCAGATGCTGGAGCTGAGTGAGGCGGAAAAAATGGCGTTAATTCAAGCGCATCCAAATTTGGGGAGTCGCCTGAAAATGGCTCCTGATTCGATCGCCGAACAAGCCGGTGCAGGATTGGATCAATTGAGTACCGAGGAGTACGATCGCTTTGTGGCTCTGAATCAAGCCTATAAACAGAAGTTTGGCTTTCCGTTTATTATGGCGGTGAAGGGACAGACAAAAGAGGCGATTTTGGCGGCGTTTGAAGTACGGTTAAATCACGATCGCCAGGTAGAGCGGGAACGATCGCTAGAGGAGATTGCTAAGATTGTACAGTTTCGGTTAGGCGATCGCTTGGTGAATGAGGTTAATTAAACGTTAAGGTTAGGGTTGTGAACCAATGACTCGAAGCGGGCGGTGGACTAACGGTACAATTCTGTTGATTAGCACGTTAGTGTTAATGGTTTTCGGTTGGCTCAGTGGTATATTGATCTCTCCTCTAGTTTCTATGTTTCCAGATTATCTATTAACCGATCCCTTTTTACAATTTCCCACTGAAACAACGGTCAAAGTCGTGTGGTTTACCCCCTTTCCCGGAATTGAACATCGGGTGATTTATGGGGAAAACTTAGAGCGTCAAGTGACGGCAACAACGACAAAACTAACCCGCACTCGTGAGGATAAGTTGTCCCATATTGACGAAATGGTATTAGCAGAGCCGCCAAAGTTTCCCGTACTCCGAGATATTTGGCGACATGAAGGGGAAATCACGGGATTAAGTCCTGGGGAAAAATTGCCCTATGAAGTGATAAGCGTCCATGATAATCGTCAGGAACTGAGGAGCGATCGCTTTACCTTAGCCCCCAGTCCCCAACCGGGAACACCCTTAAAAATATTACTCACATCAGACCACCAACATAAGCCCATGACCGCCGCTAATATAGAGAAAGTGGGGGAAACTCTGGGATCAGTTGATGCTATTTTCTTTGCTGGAGACTTAGTAGATATTGCTGATCGCGCATCTGAGTGGTTTGACGATCGCCGGGGTAGTGCCTTTTTCCCCGTGCTGCAAGGACGGGCGAATTACGGCTTAGAAAAAAATGGGACAACGACAACCTATACAGGAGCCGCTTTAATCCAAAATTCGCCCCTATTCCCGGCTTTGGGCAATCATGAAATTATGGGACAATGGTCTGAGGAACAAGGATTAAACGATCAATTTAATGGTTCCTATCCTCGTGTCGTGGCGCAAGCTGATTATGAACGGCAAGCAGATCGAATTAATCCCAGTGGAGATGAGAATATTAAAAATGCTTGGATTAAAGATCGCAGCTTTAATAGCGATACTTATCAACAAATTTTTAGTTTACCGGACAGTCCAGGCAATGGCCGATATTATGCCGTTACATTTGGTGATATTCGGTTAGTCGTTCCCCAGATTACGAATATGTGGCGATCGCCGAATTTATCCGCCAATACTCAAGGACGCTTTCGGGAGCGCGATCGGGACTTAAATGAACCGGAAAATTGGGGCTATGGGCAACATATTTTTGAACCCATTACTCTGGGAAGTCCTCAATATGAATGGTTAAAAGAAGAACTCAATTCCCCAGAGTTTCAACGGGCAAAATACAAAATTGTCATGTTTCACCATCCGCCCCATTCCCTAGGGGAAAATATTGTGCCTGCTTATACTGATCCGGTGCAAATTGTGGATCGAGATTCTGCCGGGAATCCCTTAGTGATTCGCTACGAATATCCGAAAGAAAATGATTACATTATCCGCGATGTTATTCCCTTATTAGAAGCAGCGAAGGTTGACCTGGTATTGTATGGTCATTCCCATCTGTGGAATCGATTTACTAGCCCCACAGGAATCCACTTTTTAGAAACCTCTAATGTGGGCAATACTTATGGCGCTTATCTGGATATGGAGCGATCGCGGCGTTATGTTCCCCCAGGATATCAACCGGAATATGCACCTGTAGGCGATCCCAATGGCTTAGAGCCGATTATCCCTAACCTCGCTCCGCTCAGGGATAAGAACCAAGCTTTACCCTATGTTGCCAGTAATGATTTGACGGTGTTTAGTCTTTTAGATACCGGAACGGGAACGGTGAGCAGTTATATCTTTGATACCCGCAACCCTGAGTCTGAAGTGGTGAAGTTTGATGAATTCACAATTCTGAATATGACAGCTTCTCCCTAAACTGAATCGCGATCGCTTCTCCCATTGATGAAGAAATATTAACTTTTCTGTCTTAATTACCTGCGAATGGGCAAGAATTACTAAGAAAAATCACAGTATATCAACAATATTAAAATTTAGAGCCTTCATAGGTTTCACGTTCATTAAAACTTGCTTAAACAGCCCCAAAAAGTCTGATCCTCATGTTAGATTTCAATGGAGAAGTTCTCAGGAGAGAGAATCATGAATACATTCGATTCATCTAGCCTAAGCCTATTGGCTGAAGAAGATTTAATAGAAAAGTTCTCTAGAATCTATAGCACAGGTTTCATTAGTTCGGATGAGTATCATCGCTTAGAATCCTCGATTTCCTCCTCTAGACTTGAGGCGGAAGAAATCGATATGATCAGTCGTCTTCGTCATGCCATTAAGCGTGGATGGGTGAAAACGATCGCCTAAACCCGATGCGCTTCCCTAGTCTGAAGGGCATGAGATACACTAGGGTTGGCAATTTACCTAGACTCTCGTCCCATGCGTTTAGTTGATGACGATCCCGATCTACCGCCTCAAATCAACATCTTGCCGATGATTGATGTGATCTTCTCGATTTTGACGTTTTTCATGATTGGGACGTTGTTTTTAACTCGAAATGAGGGATTACCGGTTAATTTGCCCCAAGCAGGAACCGGAGAAGTTCAGCAGCAGGAGCGGATTACCATATCGATTGATGCCGACGGAAATATTGCTCTCAACGAAACCATGATTCCTTTAGAGCAACTCGAAGCGGAAATCATTCAGGTGATGCAAGAGAATTCATCCCAGTTAGTCGTCTTAAAAGCGGATGAGGCGATCGCCCATGGACGGGTGATCCAAGTTATGGATACACTCCGACAAATTCCAGGGGTGCGTTTGGCGATCGCCACGGAACCCTTAACAATTAACAATTAACAATTAACAATTAACAATGGGGAACGGGTAACCTTTACCCTCTTCCCCGGTTCCTCCTCTCCTCTTCTAAGACGCAGGAGTAGCGACTTTTAACTCTCCAGCCA
Organism: Roseofilum capinflatum BLCC-M114; assembly: GCF_030068505.1. Lineage (NCBI taxonomy): Bacteria > Bacillati > Cyanobacteriota > Cyanophyceae > Desertifilales > Desertifilaceae > Roseofilum > Roseofilum capinflatum. Next base: position 25,652 of record NZ_JAQOSO010000104.1, on the reverse strand, counting down.
TGATCCGCTTAAACACTTGATGATTGCGAACCGATTCTAAATCCGCATCATTTTGAGCCAATTCCCGATACATGGGATTAATTTTAATGGCACGATGCAAACTAATCAGAGACGACTTTTGATCCCCCATCAAGGCATAACAATAGGCTTTATTGTAATGGGCGTTGGCATGATCGGGTTTGCATTTGAGGGCTTCATCCAGACTCGATAGAGCTTCTTTATAGCGTTTCAGTTTGCCGAGAGTATATCCCCGGTTATCCCAAGCTTCATATTTATCCGGTTGCAGCCGTAGGGCTTGTTCGTAGGAAGAAATCGCCTCTTCAAAGCGCTCTAATTTTTCTAGAGCGTTACCCCGGTTATTCCAATAATCCGCTTTATTCTCTTCTAATTCGATCGCCCGATCGTAGGCTTTGAGGGCCTCTTCATACCGTTGCAATTCATACAACACATACCCTTTGGCATACCAGACTTCCGGATTATTCCCTTGTAAACCGAGAACCTGATTATAGGAATCTAAAGCCGGTTCATAGCGCCGCAGTTGGGCCAAAGAATTACCGCGCTGTTGCCAGAGCAAGGGATCGTCGGCGCGATATTGAATCGCTTTATCATAGGCAGATACAGCTTCTTCATAGCGCTGAAGTTTCACCAAGACATTCGCTAAATTCATCCAAATCAGGGGGTCAGATTGTTTATAACTAACCGCTTTTTGATAAGATTCTAAAGATTGTTCATAGTTTTGTAATTTGGCCAGGGTTCCGCCGCGATTATTCCACGCTTCCGGGAAATTTTCCCGTAACTTTAAGGCCTGATCGTAGGAAGCGATCGCCTCTTGATGGCGGCCGAGTTTCGCTAATGCACCGCCCCGGTTATTCCAGGCTTCGGGAAAATGGGTTTGATGGGCGATCGCCTGATCGTAAAGGGTAATGGCCTCATGATACCGACCTTGCAAAAATTGTGTATCCCCTTGCCTGAGATACTCATTAGCCGCCTTAGAATAGGACGGCGGAGGGGGAGGTTGTACGCCATTTGTACCATTAGCTCCATTCTCACCATTGCTGCCATTCGTCTGGCTGTTGCCATTTTGCACTGCATTCGCCGCTTGAGTTAAACGGGGCAAAACCTCTGCCAATTTCTGATAGACTTCATTCTTGGCTTTTTCTGTCTCAGCCGCAATTCCTTTTAATTCAGAGACCGCTTCTGATTTGGCTTGATTAATTTGTTGTTCGGCTAATAATTCCTTCTCCGAAATCGCCTCTAACACCGTTTCCGCAGAGCCGATTGTTTGTTTAATAGACGACACAGCATCCTGTTGAAAACTCGCTAACTCTTGTTTGTGCAGTTCGGTTTGTTGTCTTAATCGTTGTAGCTGTAGCCAAAATCCAATGGTGACCAACGCAAAAAACAAAGCTAAAAAGGCCACAAACAGGGCATTCATCGACACCAGGGTACTAAAAAACGTGGCTTCCACCTCATCCGCGATCGCCTCTCGCACCTCAGAATCTAATCTTCCCCCTTGAGCGATGAGCTGTTCTTCTTGTCGGGTTTCTCTCCCTCGACTCTGCTCGGTGACCATCCCTTGAGCGGCTGAAGGTTCAACCCCTACCATATTTCCCAGTCCTCCCGTAGACCACATCAGGGTAGAGAGGATCAATGCCATCTGATTATTCATCATACGATTGAGTGCCAATGAGTGCCAATGAGTGCAAAACCTGCAAGATGTCTCCAAATTATCCCATTTTCAGTTTAATTGACGAGTGCATTTGCACACATTTCTAGACTACGCGGTAAATAAAGCTTAATGAACACCAAGCCTTAACGGACAAGGCATAACTATCTGGTTTGCTCCATTCTGGCTCAATTTCTGCACGACTGGCCTGATGTAAATCCTCTAAAACTGCTTTGGCCGTCGCTCCGGGGTTTTTCACTGTTCCCGATAAACTTTTAGCTCCTGCCGAAGCCTCTGCTAACTTCAAGACCTTAGCGGTTTGAGTAAAGGGAGCCACACTAAAGATCACTTGAGTTTGGGCTAATCCTTGCCCACAGCATACTGTCCATTCTACGGGGGCGATCGCCTCTGGCAATACAATACTTTCACCTGGAGGAATCACCAACTGTTGATTCTCCATGGCCAACTCAGGTTCAGTTTTGTCCCCAGAGCTAGGAGTCGCACTTTTAGGAGAGATCGAGACCTTAGACGGTTGAAAGATCTTTAACATCCCAGAATGATCCCAACCCAACAACAGCACGTATACCGGCCGATCTTCTTGGTTATGGAGACGATAACCAATTTGAGTGCCAATCTCTAGATTCAACAAAGAGGGCAGTTTAGCTGTCGAAGTTCGCGGCAGAGGCGATCGCGGCGGTTCCTGTCTAGCCAGCAGTTGCCGTTCGGGGTTCAGTTTCTCTAAGGTTGCCCGCACCGCCAAATAGGACGATCCTTGATTGAGCGTTAACTGTAGCAGTTTCATACCCCAGAGAATATCCAGGGTAGGCGTTAACCGACGAACGGCTGTTTTCACCGCTTCATCCTTTTCTCCCAGAGTCTGGGGAATCAAGTCTAAGCCAGGGGAAAAGAGGCCATAGCTGTTGTGTAGATTGGCCCCTTCTGATAGATCGGAATGCTTCACTTGACTAAATACACAATTGACCGCTTGACTTGATTCCCCTAACACCACGGTAGACACATTGGGAATAGCAGAAAAGGCACTGGTGGCATCCACCCGTTCAATCCGTTCTAAATCCTCGCAAATACCCACGACTAAGTTGATAGAACGGGAGAGAAAACGTACCGTTTCTTGGATGAGGGCCCCCTTTTGGGGGTGCGGTGGGTTTTCTGTGTTAGCAATAGTAACCGCTTTAGCTTTTAAACCTTCAATGGAGCGCAGTTGAATTCGGCCGTTTGCGTTTGAGTCAGATTCAGAGTCTGGACTGGGGACGATCTGAAACAAACCATGGGGTTGATAGTTATTCAGAACTTGCGGATAGAGTCCTCCCAGCCATAGGGTTAAGGTTTTGCCATCTTCGGCGATCGCCTCGATTGTCCCGTCTGCCCCCTCCCGATCCAGGGGTTGCCATTGGCTAATGGTTTGGCTCGGTTCCTGACTCTTGCTCCCACTGAGCCGGGGTTGTTCGCGATCGCCGGCCAGTTGTTGCACCTGATTAGAGACCGTCGCTAAACTCACCGGTAAACGAGTTCCAGGAGTTGCTAACCAGAGATTTTGAGTTAAGCCATAGGTTAATAATCCGGCACTAAAGCCACGCCATTGACTCTCAAAAGCCTGTTGCCCCCGCACTTGACTCGGTGCAGGGGTGACTCCTTGTTCGATGGGGCGTTGAATGGGCATAGCAGCAGAAATGACCACCCCAGGTAATTGGCCAAACCGACGCTGAACCCGCAATTGTTCCGCATCCGCTTTCAGATTGTTTCGCAGTTCATCTTGCAGCGCTTGCACCTCTGGGGTCAGTTGAATGGCGCTACTTTCCCAACTCGGTTTCCCACTTGGATAAGAGCGCCCCCGTAAGACCCCCACCTGTTGCCGATCCAGGGTTGCATAGCTAGTATCAAGAATCGTCACCACTTGAGAGGTTTTCAGGGATTTGAGCAACAGTTGTAGGGTAGATTCTAGGAGATCGTTAATTGGCCCTCCAGAGGCTTCTAGGGCATTGCCATCAATGGGGACTAAGCTACTTTGTAGCTCTACTGGACTCTCTCGAGTCTGTACGCAGCGACCATAACCGCTAAAGTGGAAGACCACCACATCATCGGGCCCCGCTTGGGAAATCAGATGATTGATAAAGGCGGATTCAATTTTTTCACGGGTAGCTTGTTCATTGGTGAGGGTTAACACATCGCGGGAACTAAATCCCAGGCGATGGATTAACAGTTCCCGTTGCAGTTCCACATCGGTTACGCATCCTTGTAATTTAAGATTCTCTTTCAGGGGATATTGATTAATGCCCACCAAAAGGGCCAACTTCCGAGACGTTGGTTTGGCGATCGCCGCCAGAGTGCGATCGCTCATCTGCCATAAACTCGCTTCACTTATGCCTAATGTGGCTAAGGCTAACCCTGCCTGCTGTAGAAATTCCCGCCGCTTCATCATCTGCCATCAGCTCTGCGCTCTCCGCTATCAGCCTATCAGCTTTTTAGTCCTTTTTAAGCTTGCTGGTCTAGTCGGGTGAGCATTGCCCACCCTACAACTGACTTTAACCCTATTGCTGGGACTGCATCGCTTTAGCTAACTCAGCCGCCACTTCTGGGCGAGAAAACTCTGGGGGTGGGAGTTGACCAGAGCGCAACATGGCCCGCACTTTCGTTCCCGATAAATGAATCCGGTCTTCCGGCTTACTGGGACTCGTTTTCGCCGTCGCCATGCCTCCGGTTAACTTGCAGTAAAAGGCATGTTCAAATTTCATCGGCACAATGCCCAACTCTGACGGTTCAAACTCATCAAAAATATATTGGGCATCATAGGTTCCATAATAGTCCCCAACTCCGGCATGATCGCGGCCGACAATAAAGTGAGTGCAGCCATAATTTTTCCGCAAAAGAGCATGGAAAATCGCTTCTCTAGGGCCAGCGTAGCGCATAGCTGCCGGATTAATTGCCAACATCACCCGGTCTTGAGGATAATAGTTTTCTAGAATAATTTCATAGCACCGCATCCGCACATCCGCCGGAATATCATCGCTCTTAGTTGCTCCCACCAGGGGATGGAGCAGGAGACCATCAACGGTTTCCATGGCACATTTTTGAATATATTCATGGGCCCGATGAACCGGGTTACGGGTTTGGAAACCCACAACCGTTTTCCAGCCTTTTTCCTTAAATGCTGCCCGCGTGTCTGCCGGGTCAATTTGATAGTTGGGGAACAGGGGATGGGGGTCTCGTTGCAAGAGCCAAATGGGCCCAGCTAAATTGACTTCTCCCTGTTCGTAAACCACTTTTACCCCTGGATGTTTTTCGTCGTCTGTACGATAAACATTTTGGGCTTCATGGGTTTTGTTATATTGATATTTCTGGGTTAATTCTAAAATGCCCACAAATCGGCCGGAAGGGTCATCTAAACGCACCCAAGATCCTTCTTGTAAAGGATCAGCCACTTCTTTGCTGACCGATAGAGTGATGGGAATAGACCAGGGGAGTCCATTGGCTAGGCGCATGTCGGTCACTACGGTTTCATAGTCTTTTTGTTCCATAAAACCGGTTAGGGGGCTAAATCCACCAATGGCAATTAAGGCCAAGTCAGAAAAGGCGCGATCGTCGAGTTGTACCCTGGGAAGAGTGTCCGCTTTTTGTAAATATTCTTGCTTTTCTTCTGGGGTAACCACTCGGTTAATCAGTTGACCCCCATGGGGAGGAATGCCGTCAGGATGTATAGTCATAGGATAAGGCGCTTCGCGCGGTAACTAGGTAATCGGTAATGGGGAGAAGGGAAAAGGGTTTTCCCTTAGCAGTGCCCATTGATAAGGTCTGGCCTGGTCTGCTAACCTGTGGTAGGAAGCGTCTCTCACTCTCATAACAGCGAAAATTGCTGTAAGGCTTTCAGTGGGGAGATAAAACCAGGTTGTGCCGCATTCATCGTACCAAGTTTTGTTCCCCCATCAGGACATAGCATGATTAATCATTGGATCGATCTAGCTCCTATGTAGCATTCTGTTTTAGATTTGATATTATACTATAGGGCAATTCTTTTATCGTTGAGGAGTGTGCGATCGTGAATAGTCAAGCTTTAGCCCACTATATTGAAGCTACCGATGGCATCTCTAAACCTTGGTTACTGGTTCAGCTAAGGCTACAAAAGCTACAAGAGCGTCGGCATGAACTAGAACCGGAAGAATACATGGAGCAATTAACCGAAATTCACGAAGATTTAATGAAACTCGGCCAATGGTGGAAAGGTATCGAGGATCAGGTATTTTAGCCATTCGCTAGTATCGAAAGATCTGGCCCTCTCCCTATATCCCTCTCCCACAGGAGAAGGGGTCAGGGGGGCACAACTGAGTATCGCATAGCTGGGAAAAACGCTGTTAGCAGGGAGTCAGGGATGAAGATCCAAGACAATGTACGGCTCGCCTCTTCTCGACTCTACGAGAAGTTTATCCAACAACTGATCGCTTTAAGTCAAGAACCTGGAGTTTCATTAACAGCTTTAATCTATAACTACTTAATGGTCAAACAGAACGCTAAATTAGAACAAATCAACCAACTCAAATCCTGGTTGGATGAATTTAGACCGTTTGATCCAGCGATCGTTACTGAACTCAAAAAACTCTATGATGTTCAATTTACCTATAACTCAAATGCCATAGAAGGAAATACCCTCACCCAAAGCGAAACTGAGTTGGTTTTAACCCAGGGAATTACGATTGGGGGTAAGACCCTTGATGAACATTTAGAAGTGATTGGACATAAAGAAGCTATCGACTATATTGAAACCTTAGCCCAGATTAACACAGAAATTAATGAATGGGAAATCAAACAAATCCACACTCTCATTTTGCGAAAAATAAACCCAAATGAAGCAGGAAGTTATCGCACTCTAGATGTGATGGCAGCCGGAACGAATTATCGTTATCCTCCCCATTATTTACTGCCTCAACTCATGAGAGAGTTTATCCTCTGGCTCAATTCCAACTCAGCTTTAAAGCTTCATCCCGTGGAATATGCGACGAGGGTACATTATCGCTTTGTGTCGATCCATCCTTTCCGGGATGGCAATGGACGCACGGCTCGATTGTTGATGAATTTACTGTTGCTCCGGGCCGGCTATCCCATTGTGGTGATCGATAATCAAATTCGCAAGAATTATATTGATGCTCTCGCCTATGGACAACACAATCAAGATGATTTGAGTCCGCTTTTTGATCTGGTTTATGATGCGACTATTCGCTCCCTAGTGGGATTTTTGCGGGTGTTGGTGACGGCAGGGGCGAGTCAACATAAAGGGCAGACTTTTTATCAAGACATTACCGATTTTATCGATCGCACTATTAGGGAGTGAGAAGAAACCGGGTTTCTTTCCCCTGGGGAAGGGAGCGAAACGCGAACAACAGACCCCCATTACCCATTAGCTATAATTTCCTGGGCAAATCTCTGGGAGGCTCCTATGGGGCCAATCCGTTCTTGGCCATTTTTAACACAAGTTTCTAGATACTGCTTATCGCCGAGAATATCCACAATGGTGGTGGCTGCTTCTGCTAAAATAGCTGGTGTTGCTGGCCCTGTGCCTACGGTGGTAATGGATGGCCCTAAGAGTCGCATTTGAGCTTCAGCAAATCGATAGGTAAATTGGGGGCCTTTACCGGAAATTTGCACAATGGGTTTTCCCAAGCCAACCGCTTGTTCTACGGCGGTTCCTGCCATACCAATCACTAGATGGCACTGGTGGAGGATGTCGGGAAAGGCATCAAAATGATAGTGAATTATGGTGTGGTTTTTGGTGAGTTTTCCGGGAGTATAATGCCAGCCTTCTTGAGTGGCTAGGGCTTGTATTTGACTCTCTTGAATATGGGGAACTAAGGCCGCTTGAAATTGTAGGGGTTTCTGGCCTGAGAGCAGTTCACACAAGCGCAATTGTAGGGCAAAGTTTTCTAAGGCTTCGGGAAGGCGACTACCGGGTAACAGGGCAATCATGGGTTGATTCGAGTCTAGATTTAAGGGTTTTCCCGTTGGCGTGAGGGTATCCATAAAGGGACACCCGATAAATGTGGTATTGGGGAATCCTTGGTGCTGTAAATCCCTGGCAGTCAAGGCATCGCGGGTATAAATGTGTTGGCATTGGGGCGATCGCAAACACTGGGCTGTCAACCATGGTAACTTAACCTTGCCCTCATAGTAACTAGATGTAGACACCACAAAGGCCAGATAAGGGCGACCCGTTAACTGTGCTAACCCAATGGGGACAATATCCCCAACCGCCACCAACAGGTCACACTTCTGACTATAGCGCTGCACCGCCCGAATTTGTCGCCAGGTTAAGCCAATCAAACCCGAAAACAGGTCTTTAAGCAAATAAAGGGGATTCATATACCATATTCCCCCAGAGGGCAGGGTGCGCGTAGGGCCAATAATAGGCACACCTAAGCGGCGATAGGCCCCCCCTGCACCCACCAAAGGCATGGCCGCAACCTCTACCTGGGGATAAGACTCTTGCAATGCCTTAACAATTAAACTGCCATTGAGGTCTTCCCCATGGCCATTACTGAGAAACAGTACAGATGAGTGATGCATAAGATGGCGTTTGGTGCGGTAATGGGTAATGGGTAATGGGTAATAGGAAAACCATTGACCCATGGCCAGGGTGTAGGGCCAATAAAAAGGGCGGGTCTTGCCTAAAGCCGTCCCGCCACCTGGTCACCAAGGAGAAACCATAAACTGGTGACTAGGGACTCAGGTAGAAAGTTCCCAACTTGGATAAAAATCCGCCTACAATGGACTATTCCTTCACGGGTAACGTTACCGTAAAGGTTGTTCCTTGTCCAAGTTGCGAGGTAAAGTCTAGGGTTCCTTGATGTTTGTCTTCAATAATTTCACGGGAAATTGCCAACCCTAGTCCTGTACCTTTATTGACTCCTTTGGTCGTGAACAAATAATCAAAAATTTTCTGTTGGATGTCTGGCTTCATGCCTATACCATTATCATGGACATCAATTTGAACTTGGTTTTCAGCAGCATCATAACTGGTGGTAATCTGAATTGCATTCGGCTGGCTTTGAATTTCCTCATAACTTTTACCTTGATTAGAATCTTCTAAAGCATCAATAGCATTGGCTAATAAGTTCATGAACACCTGATTTAATTGTCCCGGATAACAGGGAACGGGGGGTAAATCACCATAGTTTTTAGTAATTTCAATTTCGGGTCGATAGTCTTTCGCCTTCAGTCGATGCCTGAGAATCATGATGGTGCTGTCGATACCATCATGACAGTTAAAGGGCACTTTTTGATCGCTATCAGCACGGGAAAAAGTACGCATGGATTGACTAATGTTCGTAATGCGATTGGTTCCTTCTTCCATGGATTTGAGGAGTTTGGGAAAGTCTTCCTGTAAGTAGTCAAAATCAATGGCTTCTAATTCATCAAGAATTTCATCATCGGGTTCGGGATACTTTTCTTGATAGAGTTGAACGATCTGAATTAAGTCTTGGGCATAATTTTTGGCTTCGGCGATATTGCCAGCAATGAAGCCAACGGGATTATTAATTTCATGGACAATTCCGGCCACCAGTTGCCCCAAAGAGGACATTTTTTCGGTCAGAACCAATTGAGACTGAGCTTTTTTGAGTTCTGCGGTTCGTTCCTCAACTTTTTGTTCCAAGGACGCATTTACACTAGCGAGTTCTTGGGTGAGAGATTTTAATTTCAGATGCAAGTTAATGCGGGCTAAGACTTCTTCTTGTTGAAAGGGTTTGGTAATATAATCAACGGCTCCTGAACTGAGTCCTTTGACTTTGTTGTTGGCATCGGCTAAGGCAGTCATAAAAATAATGGGAATGCTGTTAATTTTGGGGTCTTCTTTGATTCGATGGCAGGTTTCAAAGCCATCAATTCCGGGCATCATGATGTCGAGTAAAATTAAGTCGGGCTGGATAGAAGTGAGTTTCTCTAAGGCGTTTAAGCCATCTTTGGCGACTAAAACTTTAAATCCTTCTTCTTTGAGAAAGTTGAATAGAACTTTGATATTGGTAGGATTGTCGTCAACCACCAGCAGGGTTTTTTGATCGATAGAAGAAGTGTTCATAGGTCAACTAATGCGGTAATTTTGAATAAACTGAGTGGCCGCTTCAGGTTTTAGGGGTTTTGCAAACAAAAACCCTTGGCCAAATTCGCACCCTATTTCTTTGACGATATTCAGTTGTTCTTCGGTTTCTATGCCTTCAGCAACCAGATCCATACCGAGATGGTGAGCTAAGGAAATGATGGTTTGAATAATTGCCAAACCTTCTGAGCTATCTAGACGAGAAACAAAACATCGGTCAATTTTGAGTGTGTCTACAGGAAAAGAATGGATACGGCTCAAGGATGAATATCCTGTGCCGAAATCATCAATACAAATTTTGATGCCTTGATGATGGATTTCTTCTAGGATTTTAGTGGGCATCCCTTCGTTTTCTAAAAAAGCACTTTCGGTAACTTCTAGTTTAATTTGATGGGGTGAAATATCATGTTGATTAGAGATATCAGAAATGGTTTTGAGAAGGTGAAAGTTTTGGAGTTGCAAGGGGGATAGATTGACGTTAATGACTAAATCTTGCGTCTGGGAAAATTTTTGATGCCACTGTTGGAGTTGTTGGCAGGCTAAGGTAAGAGCGATGAATCCGAGTTCTTCAATACATCCGGTTTCTTCGGCTAGGTCAATAAAGTATCCGGGGGAAATGAGTCCCCGTTGAGGATGTCGCCAGCGAATTAAGGCTTCAAAACCAACGAGTTGGTGGCTATCGAGGGCGATAATGGGTTGATAGTGTAGCTCGAATTGATGGTTGTGGATGGCGAGGGGTAATTCGGCTTCGAGTTGAATGCGTTCTAAGGCACGAGACTGGAGTTGGGGGTTGAGGATGCAATACCCGGTTTTTCCGGCGCGTTTGGCTTCTGACATGACGATATCTGCGTCGCGGAGAATGTCGGTCATTTGCCGATAGCTGAGGATGGATGGGATAATGCCGATACGAGCATGGAGGGAAATGGGATAGTGGCCGATGGTAATGGGCGATCGCAGATGCTCTAAGATCCGGTTGGCGATCGCCTCTATATCCGTATTTTCTACTTCTTCTAGTATTAACAAAAACTTGTCTCCCCCCAAACGGGCCACTTGCCCTTGACCTCGCCAGCATCCTGACAGACGTTCGGCCACCACTTTCAATACTTGATCCCCAATGCGATGCCCCAAATGATCGTTAACTCGCTTAAAATGGCCTAAATCTAAGAACAAAATGCCGGTGTTGCTCTGAGAGGAACTGGAAAAATGGTCTAACAATGTTGATAAATATTGGGTCACCCACAAGCGGTTATACAATCCTGTTAGATGATCGTGAGAGGCTTCATAACTGAGTTGCTCTTCCCTAGCTTGCAGTTGCTCTAAGGCTAAAGAGAGCTGCCCCGTGCGCTCCATTACCCGACTTTCTAAATCTTCATTGAGATGTTTTAATTGAGTTTCTGCTAACAGCCTGGCTTGGACTTCTTTATGGAGTTGCTGGTTCTTTTCTCGTAGATTTTGAGTTAAAGAGCGTAGCTTCAGATGCAGTTGAATGCGACTTAAGACTTCTTCTTGATAGAAAGGTTTGGTAATGTAGTCCACAGCACCGAGTTGGAATCCCTTAACTTTATCTTCACTCTCGGATAAGGCTGTCATAAAAATAACAGGAATGTCTTGAGTTTTGGGATTAGCTTGCAGTTGCCGACAGACCTCAAACCCACTTAATTCTGGCATCATCACATCCAGCAAGATTAAATCAGGATAGGTTTGATGCACTTTGTCTAATGCATTTTTGCCATCTGTGGCCACTAATACCCTAAACCCTGATTTTTTCAGCAAGTTAAATAGCACCCTAAGATTGTTGGTATTATCATCAACAATGAGAATCAGTCCAGATTGGGTTGTCTTGATTAGGTTGACCATATCTGCATATTGTGATCCGCTCGCCGGTGTACCTGACTGGTTGCTCCATCAATCTGTACATCTTCTTTCTAAGAGGTAACTCGCTTTGATTGTAGCACTATTGTTTGTCATTTACTGACAAGTTCTTTAGTCTTTGACCGCTCTAAGCCAGCTTTGGGGGCAAAATTAACTTGAGATTAAATTAACGTTAAACTTCAATCGCCAAAAATAGTCATGAATCTCGATCAATCTCTCTTGAGAATACAACAATTAGTTCATCTATCCCTGGTCTTCGGGGGCCTATTTGCCAGCTATACCTTGGGTTTTTGCGGGGGACTTCCCGTACAAGCGAGTTCCTTACTAGGGCAAACTGTTCAGTCTGAACATAATTCAGAACAAAAGCTTTTATCTTTGGCGATCGCCGATGTCGTGCAACTGGTGCTTGAAAATAACACGGACATCAAAAATGCCTATCTCGATCGTATTGCCCAACGTCAAGATCTAGCGGTAGCTGAAGATAAATTCAATCCCGATCTTACTCCTCGTCTCTTACTCAATGCTCGTCGAGAATCCATTGGCCCCATTATTACCCAAAGTGAAGGCTTAGACATCGGAGCTGCCCTGAATACTCAACTCCCCATCGGTACTGAAATCACCCTTGACTGGAGAACCCGTCGGCGTTTAGAACGACAATATGGTTCTACTGCTCCGTTCGATCAAAGGGGATTCAACCATGAAATTCGACTGGAACTGACACAGCCCTTATTGCGAGGTTCAAGAGTCGATGTCAATCGTGCGTCCATTGATCGTGCCCGCTTGAGCAATCAAGTGCAAATTTTACAAGTTAAATCTACATTAATCGATCGAGTGACTGAGGCAATTATACTGTATCGTCAACTTTTCCAACGTCAAGAAGAACTGGGTATTGCCCAACTCACGCTAGAAAACTCTCGGCGTTTGTTAGAGGTTACAGAAGCCTTAATTCAGGCGGGAAGACGGGCCCCGGTCGAACGGATTCAAGGCGAGGCAGATGTGGCCAACCAAGAATTAAGGGTTTTAGATGCTCAAAATGCCTTAGATCAAGCTCGATTGGAGTTATTAGATTTATTAGAACTCGATCAGGATTTAGCGATTACAGCTCAATCGCCACAGTTAGAAGATAGACCGATCTTAGATGTGGAAAAATTATTCGCTTTAGCCCTAGAGAATAATCCAAGATACTTACAAGCTCAGTTAAATCAGAAAATTGCTAATTCTAATTTAATTGAAGCGGAAGATGAGCGCCGATGGAATTTAGATTTGGAGGCAGATTATAATTGGTTGCCTAGTAATTTAGTGGAAACCCGCTCCGATCTAACCCTGGCTTTGACCTTGAGTAAAACCTGGGGAGATTTGCAGCCCGAACAGCAGTTTCAACAAAGTCAGGTGGATGTGAGGAAGAGTCAAAATACCATCGAGCAAGTTTATTCGAGCTTAAATATTGATATCAATAATCACATCCGAGATATTCAGCTCACCTGGGAACAGGTCGAACAATCTCAATCCACCACGGAATTGGTGCGGCAGCAATTGGAGGCGGAAGAAACTAAGCTGCGTTTGGGCATTGAAGGGACATCCCTGAATGATATTATTCGTTTTCAAAATGATTTAGCGAATGCTCGACAAAATGAATTGCAAGTTTTAATCCAATATCTTAATGCATTGACTCGTCTCGATCAAAGTCTGGGAGTTACCCTAGAGGAATGGAATTTAAATCCAGAACTTGAGTAATTTATTATGGAATGGGTGCAAAAAGTGGCCCAGTAATGTTGAATCTTACTGTCTCAGATGCAGGATGGAGTGCTGGGTTTTTAGGGTGGATTGTCAATCCCTAACAGAAGTGGTAAGATTAAATGACAAGCAAAAATAATCTCAGTCTTACTCGATTGTCAATTACGGAATTGGCGTGTTGAAAAGCGATCCTCACTTAGAGTGTGAGCCAAGAAAATGTAGCGATCGGATGTGGTTCACAAGTTCTGAAGTGTAACCCCGATCTGGTAAGGGGGATTTCAGAGTTTGCTATGGAAGGGGAGAACCAGCGATGAATGATCGATTCACTCAGATTTTAAACCTTCAATTGAAAGCTAGTTATTTGCTGATTAACGATCGGTTTTTAATTCTAGAGACCGATCCAAAAATGGATTGTGTTCTCCCCAAGTTTGCTGCGGATCGGGGAGTAGATCTTAGGGATATTTGCCCGATGTTAAGCTCTGTCAGCCTAGAGGGATTAAGGGAGAGTGAGTCTGTAGAAAGAGAAGGGTATTTAGGAGCCGTTTACCTGAAGATCGTCTTGAGGAAACTTCCCGATGGGACAGAAGAAAATCTAGGCTCTGTATACTTAGTGCTGATTGAAGATCGGACTCAAGTCCATCGGAAGGAAGAGGAACTAGAAAAACAAGGCGCAGGCGATCGCCTCTTACGAAAGATGAACGACAAAATTCGCCAATCTCTAGGTCTCGAAGAAATCCTACAATCGAGTGTCGATCAACTCCAAGCCCTATTGGGCATAGACAGAGCCTTAGTTTACTATTTTAATCCAGATTGGAGCGGTACGGTCGTAGTCGAAGCGGTGAATTCAACCTGTGATTCGATCCTGGATCAGCCGATTGACAAGCTGTATACGAAAGATCAAATTCCATTCTATCAGCAGGGAAACATCAGCCAAATCAGCGATCTAGAAACGGCCGATCTCCCAGAAGACGATCGCCAATTTCTCCATCAACTTCAGGTGCGATCGCAATTAGTCTTCCCCATTCAACTGGGCATTCCCTTAAATCCCCCTCCCCAAAACACCTTTAAACTGGGCCAATCCAACTTACCCCTGGCCTCCCCTTACCATCCCCCCTGGGAAACCTATCTCTGGGGACTGTTGATCGTTCATCAATGTCATCAATCTCGAACCTGGGAAGCTTGGGAAACCCAACTTCTACAAGATATCAGTACCCAACTGAGTATCGCCATCCAACAATCCCAACTCTACGAACAACTCAAAGAAGCTAACCAAGAACTCAAACAACTGGCAGCTTCCGATAGTCTCACCCAACTGTATAACCGCCGTCGCTTTGAGCAAGTCCTACAAAAAGAATGGCGACGACTCTCCAGGGAGCGATCGCCCCTCGGTCTAATCCTCTGTGATATTGATTACTTCCGACTCTACAACGAAGCCTACGGCTATCTCAGTGGTGACTTTTGCCTGCAACTGATCGCCGATGCCGTGCGCCAAGCCCTCAAACGTCCTGCCGACCTCGTAGCTCGCTATGGTGCAGAAGAATTCGCCGTCCTCCTTCCCCATACCGACCTCTCCGGAAGTACCCATGTTGCCCATATCATTGAACACAACATCATTGGCCTAGATCTAGAACACAAAACCTCCCCCGTTGCTCCCACCGTCACCGTGAGTATGGGGGTAGCAGCTCTCATCCCCCGTATCGATACCCAACCCCAATTTCTCCTCGAACTCACCCGCTATGTTCTTGACCAAGCCAAACGCAATGGCCATAACCAAATCGTGGCCGCCAACGCCTCCGTCCTGCTCGACTTTTAGCCAGAACCGGTAAACTAGAAAAAGATTGATTTAAACTTCTAAAAACGCCCCTATGCTCAAGCGCACTTCCGTAGACAGCCAAGAATTAATGCGTCGTGCTGAAGAACTCATTAATGCCGCATCCAACCGCTATCGGATTACCGTACAGGTCGCCCATCGCGCCCAACGTCGCCGCTACGAAGAATTTGATAACCTGGACGATCCGAAAATGAAGCCCGTTATTCGAGCGGTAATTGAAATGTCGGACGAGTTAACCCAACCGGAAATCATTGGTGAATGAAACGAAGAGATTTTTTTCTCATGGCCTTAAGTTTATTTGGGGGGATGGCTTTATCTGTCATCCCCTTAGCAGGGTTCAATTCTCCAACCGCCCTAGCCCAGACTCGGATTCGACCTAGGGATCTCTGGCGGTTGGTGTACGAACAACTGCCAGATTTTCCCCTAGAAAATGATTATGTGAGCCAGTTGAGTGGGGAAGTGAACCCAGATAATACCTTAGCCGAGAGATTAATTCGCTATCATCTCTTTGTCAAAGGTCGCACGCCCCAATATCGCTTAGATTGGAAGTTAACCCTAGCGGATTATTTGGGAGCTAATGAGATCATGTATGAAGGGGTTTATCCCAGTGCAGATGTGCTGACCAAAAATCCCTTAGAGGGAGACCGTGAAGCGATCGCCAATTTAACGCGATCGCAACGGGACGCTTTAATTGATGTCCTCGTCGGACTCTACACTCCCCAAAACCAACCGTGATTAAACAAGGGCCCCAATGGCGCGTCGGCTGGAAACCCGAAGCCCCAGAGTATCCCGCGTTGCTCGGCGGTGCAGATTGGGCGATCGAGCTAACCGCCCCAGAACTGCAAGAATTTCAGAAACTCCTACAGCAACTGCTCCACAGCCTAGAGCAAATCGCCCCCGAACTCATGGAGGAAGAAACCATCACCTGTGAAGCTGAAGGCAGCCTTTTGTGGATGGAAGTCCAAGGCTATCCCCATAGCTTTAGCCTCCATTTCATCCTCAACACCGGTCGTCGAGCCGAAGGAACCTGGCCTGCGATCGTCACCCCAGAAGTAATTCAGGCTTTAAATACCTTAGAGGGGTTTTAATTTTAAAAATCCTGTGTTATCATGGAAATCTGTGACCGGGGCGTAGCGCAGCTTGGTAGCGCACCACTTTGGGGTAGTGGGGGTCGTGGGTTCAAATCCCGCCGCTCCGATTCATCAAAATAGCCTGTAGGGTATGTCTTAGAGCATAGCCCCCAATTCGTCTTGACTGCATCCATTCCCATTGTTTATCACCCCGATTATGTCGCGCCTCTCCCTCCAGGTCATCGGTTTCCCATGGCCAAATTTAAGCTGCTGTATGAGTTGCTTCTGAGCGATCGCATCATCACCCCTTCCCAAGTCCATAGCCCCGAACTCTCCCCCGTAGAATGGCTGCAACTCGTCCATACCCCCGACTACATCCAAGCCTACTGCCAAGGAACCCTAGACCCCAAGGCCCAGCGACGCATCGGTTTACCCTGGAGTCCGGCCCTAGCCCAGCGTACTTGTCGGGCCGTGGGTGGCTTCATTCTCACCAGTCAACTCGCCCTTAAACATGGACTTGCCTGTAATACTGCCGGAGGAACCCATCACGCTTTCCCCGATCGCGGAACCGGCTTTTGTATCTTCAACGATTTGGCGATCGCCGCCCGCGTCCTCCAACACTTAAACCTAGCCCAAAAAATCCTCATCCTAGACCTAGACGTACACCAAGGAGACGGAACCGCCTGGATATTCCGAGACGACCCCAGCGTATTCACCTTCTCCATGCACTGCGACATCAACTTTCCCAGTCACAAACCCCCCAGCGACCTCGACATCCCCCTACCCGTCGGCATGGAAGACGAACCCTACCTACAAACCCTCGCCACCTATCTCCCCGACCTCCTCAGCCAACTCAAACCCGACCTCATTCTCTACGATGCCGGAGTTGACCCCCATATCCATGATGCCCTCGGCAAACTCGCCCTCACCGACACCGGACTCTTTCGCCGAGACATGCAAGTTCTCAGCACCTGTTTAGCCGCCGGATACCCCGTCGCTTGCGTCATTGGCGGCGGATACGCCAAAGATATGTCCGCCTTAGTCTATCGTCACTCCCTTCTACACCGGGCTGCCAGAGATGTCTATTATCACTATCGGCTCTAGCGCAAAAACGGATGGTTATTCCCATCAGTCTGTTTATTCCTAGCCGCCTCACTCATAAACCGCTTCAGAGCCTTTTCCCGATTTTTCATAAACGCCGTCCAAAACCCCGGTTGGAACTCATCCATTGTTTTAGCCAGTGCCCACACATCCACCGCTAAAATATTGTAAAGGGTTTCATCTTCGCGCTTGAGGGAGTTGATTTGATCGAGTAACTGACGAGTTTTGGACGCAGTAAAGTCCTTATTGGTGACCATTAGAAAATCTCCCTAAAACGTTCCGACACTATCTCAATGATAATAGTTGTCGATCTTCTCTGGTGCTTGGTCGTAACCCTCCAGAAACGATAAAGTAGTCATTGATTCATTAAACAAGACGATTATGTTACGCAAAATTTCCTTGGGAACTGTCGGTTTATATGTGGGAGGCCTCTTAACAGTCGGAGGCTTTGTCGCCTATTTTACAAACCATCCCACCCTCAACTTAGCCGGATTTTTTTATGGTATTCCCCTCCTCTTGGGAGGACTAGCCCTAAAAGCCTCAGAATTAAAACCCGTCCCCGTGACTCAAGAGCCTTCTGCCCAAGTTTTAGCCCTGCGTAACCAACAGGGAACATCTACCCAACTCCAGGTCTGGAAAGATGTGACTCGCTATCGCTATGGCCAAGAAGCTCATCTTGATGAGTCCCTGAAAAGTTTAGGCTTAAGTCCAACCGATGAAGAAAGACCCCTTTTAATTGGTATTCGAGAAGTTGCTGTTGATGACCATTATGCTCTAGTTTTAGAGTTTGAGTCGCCTTTTGTCTCTTTAGACGCTTGGCAAGAGAAGCGCGAAAAAATAGAGCGTTTTTTTGGCCCTGGTTTGCGAGTCGAGGTCGCCCCTCAAGAGGGAGAAGAAGATTGTTTTGATGTATTCTTAATTGCTGTCGGTGAACCGACCCCCGTCAGCTAAATGCTCTTAATTCAATTCAGGTATGGGGCAAGGTGGGCAGGGTATACTTGTAGACGTTGCATGATGCCGCTTATCCTCCTGCCCACCCTACGATGATGTGCTAGGGGGAGGCAAAAGGGAAAAGGCAAAAGAAAAGAGGGAATACCCCTAGGATTTTTCTAAGCGCACCACGTACCATTGTAAGAAGGTTCCCGGGCCAAGATCGAGTTCACAGGAGGTGTCCATCAGATACTTGGCCTGGTCTTCTAGGGTAGTAAATTTTTGTAAATCTCTGGGGAGTTCCCCTTGGCTCTCACTCAAACAGGCCTTAAGCTTGTCGAGTAATTCGGCTTCCGTCAGAAATTGCTCCGGTTGATTGGCCTCTAAAACCACAAACCCATCGGACTGATACATCAAGGAATCGGGCATTTGAGTTCCTCCATTTAAGTCATTGATTGAAAGTACAGTTATAAAGAAGAGTTTAAGAAAATCTAAGCTTGACTGAGTTTGAGGGCCCACTTCCGATAAAATGGGAAGAAACCCCAATTATCTAACTGGATGTTTGGTCATTCCTACCCAAGTTGAGAAAAATGTAAGCGGATGACCCCATTCGTTAGATTTTTGAGTCACTCTGGGGTTAGATACCTTGGTATTGTAGCAAAACCTTACCCATTTATTCTATGGTTTCATCGTTGAATTCTCCCCCTACTACTTCTAAGCCGTCTAAGATCGAAGTCATCAAAGAAAATAGTGATTTTCTCAGAGAACCGGTTGCTTCCGAATTATTGGAAGATACGACCCACTTTTCTGGCGATGCGATTCAAATTCTCAAGTTTCATGGTTCCTATCAACAAGATAATCGAGATAATCGCCAAAAAGGTCAAGAAAGAGATTATCAGATGATGCTCAGGACTCGCAGTCCGGGGGGATTTATTCCACCTGAGTTGTATTTGGCGCTGGATCAGTTATCGGAAACCTATGGGAATCATACCCTGAGAACAACGACTCGGCAAGGGTTTCAGATGCATGGAATTCTGAAGAAAAACCTCAAAACGGTGATTGCTAGTATCGTTAAACATATGGGGTCTACCCTAGGGGCTTGTGGGGATTTAAATCGGAATGTGATGGCTCCGGCTGCTCCTTATAAAACTCGTCCAGAGTATCAATATGCTTGGGAATATGCCAATAAGATTGCCGATTTACTCACGCCACAAACGGGAGCCTATTATGAGATTTGGCTCGATGGGGAAAAGGTGATTAGTGCCGAGGAAGCGCCGGAAGTGAAGGCGGCTCGCAATAAAAATGTCAATGGCACGAATTTCACGGATAAGGAAGAGCCGATTTATGGTACGCATTATATGCCCCGTAAGTTTAAGATCTGTCTGACTGTGCCGGGGGATAATTCGGTTGATATTTTGACTCAAGATATTGGCTTGGTGGTGATGACCAATGAGGCTGGAGAGTTAGAAGGGTTTAATATTTATGCTGGGGGTGGGTTAGGCCGCACCCATAATAAGGAGGAGACGTTTGCGCGGGCTGCGGATAAAATTGGCTATGTGGATAAGGATGATGTGTACGATCTGGTTAAGGCCATTGTAGCAACTCAGCGCGATTATGGCGATCGCCACCAACGCCGTCATGCCAGAATGAAATATCTGCTCCATGATTGGGGGGTAGACAAATTCCGCGCTCAGGTCGAACACTATTTCGGTAAACCCCTCGCTCCCTTTAAACCCCTACCGGAATTTGAATATCAGGATTATTTGGGTTGGCACGATCAGGGCGATGGTAAACAGTTCTTTGGCTTGTCCATTGAAAATGGTCGAGTCAAAGATGATGGAAAATTCCAGCTCAAGAGCGCCCTGCGGGAAATTGTCACCGAGTTTAAGTTACCCATGCGGCTTACGCCCAATCATAATCTGATTCTCTATGACATCGATCCCCAAGATCAAGGGGCGATCGCCGACATCTTCAAAAAACACGGAGTCGAAACCAATGCCGAACGGCTCGATCCCCTAGTCCGCTATTCCATGGCTTGTCCCGCTCTCCCCCTCTGCGGCCTAGCCATTACCGAATCAGAACGGGCCCTACCCGGCATTCTCGCCCGTATCCGCACCCTACTCAAGAAAGTCGGACTACCCAAAGAACACTTTGTTGTCCGCATGACCGGATGTCCCAATGGCTGCGCTCGGCCCTACATTGCCGAATTAGGATTCGTCGGTCAAACCCCTGGAGCATACCAGGTCTGGCTGGGAGCAGACCCCAATCAAAACCGACTCTCCGAACCCTTCCTAGATAAGGTAAAAGATGAAGATCTAGAGTCCACCCTAGAGCCATTATTCGTCTATTTCAAGCAAGAACGCCTCAATAACGGCAAAGTCGAGAGTTTTGGCGATTTTTGTCATCGAGTCGGTTTTGACGCGCTCAGAGCCTTTTCTGAGAGTTATACCCCTGGATCGGGACTGGTTTCTTCTGGTAAAGCTCGATACCGGATCGGAGTCCGGGATACCGTGTATCAGCAGTTTAAGGATTTAGCTGCCCAGGAAGGCAAGTCCATGACCCAATTGGCGACTGAAGTGTTGGAAACCTACATTTCCCAGAACCGTTAATTTAGTGTCAGAACATGAACAATCTCCTGGGTGTTAGCCCAGGGGATTATCCAACACGGGAAAGTAGCGGGAACCATTGGATTTGATCTAATGGAACTCAGTAGGGGCGCTTTGACTACGCCTGTAAGAATCCGAATTTGGACTCTTAACGAATCCCCGTGTCTTTAGACCGGGGAGAAGTCAAAAGCTCTAGGATTATTTCACAAATTACTGATTTAAATACCCATACCATTTCTACTTCATGGCTATTTGAAATGACTATCGAGGTTCGCCTAAATCGAGCCGCTTACTTCATCTGAGGAAGTCCATTCTAGGGTGTCGCCGAGTTGTTCGCCCGTGTGGTAAGCAGCAAGGAGAATTTCTGATGTTTTTCCCCAGGCAATTTGACCGGTTTTGTCAATTCCGATCGCTCCTAAATCCCGTTGATTGGCTTTAGATTCGCTCATGGTTTTTTCAAAGGCCGCAGCTAAGGACATGCCATCGGTGACGCGGACGACGATACGAGCGGCGATACATTCGTTGATGATATCTTCGCCAATGCCGGTACAGCTAATTCCGGCAGCAGAGGTGGCATAATTTCCGGCAGGCATAGCCGAATCACTGACGCGCCCAATATATTCAAATCCTTTGCCTCCGGTGGAGGTTCCAGCCGCAATTTTGCCTTGGTTGTCGAGGGCGACTACACCGATGGTTCCGGTTCCAGGAGCGGGACTAGCCAGGACGTTGGCCATACTGCGTTTAAAATTATCTTTGCGGTCTTGTAACCATTCATTTAAGCGCAAATCGGTTAAGGGATTATGAATGGGAAGTTGGAGTTCTCGCACCAGTTCCATGGCTCCTACATCAGAGAGAATGCGATCGCTCTTTTCTTGCAAAACTTTAGCTAAATCAATGGGATTTTTAACCCGCGAAACGTTGATCACACCACTAAAGGTTTGGCTCTCGCCCTCCATCAGAGAAGCACTCATGCGAATTTGACCATCCGACTGCAACACTGAACCCGTTCCAGCATTATAGCGGGGATCGTCTTCGAGTAAATGACAGCCTTGAATCACCGCTTCTAAGGCTGGTGTTCCCGCTTCTAAGCTGGCATACACTTGTTTGAGAATTTCATACAGGGATTGGCGGACGGCTTCAACACCTCCTTTGCCTTGTAGGGAGCTGCCTGCACCTCCGTGAATGATCAGTTTGGGTTGAGTCATAGGTAATGAGTAATGAGTAATGAGTAATGAGAGGTGTGATCCTCTGGACAGTAACCGTTATCGGCGATCGCGGCGACAGCGTTCAGAACAGTATTTTACCTCATCCCAACATTTAGCCCATTTCTTGCGCCAGGTAAAGGGGCGATTGCAAACAGGACAGATTTTGGTGGGCAAATCAGATTTTAATCGATGACGAGCCATGGTAAGTTAGCGGTAAGGTTTTTTATTCATTGTAGGGACAACCTACTCTGCACCACCAACGGATGAACGATCGCTCCCATCTATCAGCCATTAAAATTGTTTTAGTCGAGCCATCTGGCCCCTTAAATGTGGGATCGATCGCCCGAATCATGAAAAATATGGGCTTGAGTCAATTGGTGTTAGTTAATCCTCAATGCGATCCCCACAGTCCAGAAGCTAGACAAATGGCTGTTCATGCTCAGGAAATCTTGACTGGTATCCAGGTGGTTGCGACTCTACCGGAAGCCTTACAGGGTTGTCAGAAGGTGGCAGCAACCCTAGGGCGTACCATCAAGTTACCAACAGCATTAGAAACCCCCAATACCTTACTACCTTGGCTAGTTGGGGGGGAAAGTGCCCTGGTATTTGGCCGGGAAGACCGGGGGTTAACCAATGACGAACTGAATTTAGCCCAACGGTTTGTGCAAATTCCCAGTCATCCCATCTATCCATCTCTCAATTTAGCCCAATCGGTAGGTATTTGCTGTTATGAACTCTATCAGTGTACTCTGGAAACGCAGACAAAGCAGATAGACTCTAGAGGCTCCGATCTCGCCCCAAGGCAGGTTATAGAAGCCTATTACGATCATCTAGAAATGCTCTTGTTGCAGATAGGCTATCTTTATCCCCATACTGCTAACCGACGAATGGAAAAGCTCAAACGGTTTTATAATCGTGCTTATCCCACAGAAGCAGAAGTGGCGATGCTCCGGGGAATTCTCTCTCAGGTGGAATGGGCGATCGCCAACAGTTCCCCATCCAAGGGTTCATCAGGAGATGGTTAACCGTACCTCTCCAGGGTGGGTTTAAAGAGAATCGCAGACAACGTAGAATAATCGAGGTTTGCTATTTTTGACGACCAGGGTAGCTCAATACAGGGCTAATTTCTGCGATCGGGGACAAAGAGAACAAACTCTATTCGAGGTCTAAATCCATAAAATTAGCAACAATCCCATGAATACTTTGACCGTGGTGGGTTCATTTACATTTATGATCCGTGTGATAAGGAGTCGTTGATGGCGAAATCAGGAGAAAGAAAGGGAGCGGGCCGCACTCAACGTCTTGGATCTGCTCAAGGTGCAACCCCTCTACCGAAACGGAGATCGAGTCGGACTCAAGGGGAAATGTCTTTATCTAGACCAGAGAAACCGAGGTTGAACCGCAAACGGCGATCGCCATTGCAACGGGCGGTTTTATCGGTTTTGGATAAAATTCTACCAGGGGGTAAAGGAAATTTGACTCCCCCAATCAATAGGGGGCGATCTCACCCTGCACCACCGATCCCACCCTTGAAAGTCGAAAGCAATCCCTTAAGATCGCCGGTGCGTTTGGGTTCTCGGAAACGGCAACGGAAAGCCATCCCCCTGAGAAAGGGAGATTTATCTTCAGTTGCGATCCCCAAGACTCTTTCTCGTCAGCGTCCATCCGATCGCGATCGTCAGGATTTGAGTCAGATCAAAAGTGAGCAGAAAGGACAGATTCAGAAGGAGAAAGCGCGATCGCCACGCCATCGTCAATATCCCTTAAACCGCTCGAAACCCACGCCAGTATCGCCTTTGATGTATGCAACGCGGTTTTTAATTCTGGGGGTAGGCATCTGCGCGATCGCTGGAACTCTGCTCTCAGCCTCCGATCCCGAAAGCATGACCTTTTTGGGCCTTAAGTTAGCCTCCACCGACCCCCTCTCAAATCAGGTGAGTGAATCCCCCGATACGGAAACCACAGATGCCCTGCTACGAGAAAGGGTAGCCAGCCAAAATCCCTGGTTAACAGCTCCCCACTCCCTCCAGCTAGAAACGGAGTTGCAAGAGCTGAAAAACAATATCCAAGCCTTAGCCCGTCAAACCCCTAGGTTTCAACCCGGCGTTTTTGTTTTAGATTTAGATACCTCCAGTTATGTCGATCTCGAAGGCACAACGATTTTTTCGGCTGCCAGCACGATTAAATTACCCATCCTATTAGCCTTTTTTCAAGCCGTGGATGCCGGTCAAATTCGGCTCGATCAAACCTTAACCCTCACAGAAGAACATCGAGCCGGAGGATCGGGGAGTCTGCAATACGATCCTGTTGGCAGTGAATATACGGCCCTAGAAGTCGCTACTTGGATGATGACCATTAGCGATAATACGGCCACTAACATGATTATCGAGCTATTAGGTGGGATGACTCAGGTGAATCAGACCTTCAGGGGTTGGGGACTTCAGCATACCGTGCTGCGGGATTGGTTGCCGGATTTAGAGGGCAAAAATACTACATCACCTCGTGAGCTGGCCCAGGTAATGGCCATGATTCATCAGGGAGAAGTCGTTTCTCTGAAATCCCGCGATCGCATGATTGATATTATGCGCCAAACCGAAACCAGCGTTCTCCTCGAACAAGGCTTAGGAACAGGAGCCATGATTGCCCATAAAACCGGCGATATTGGTAAACTCTTAGGCGATGTCGGTCTCATCGATCTGCCCAGTGGCAAGCGTTACATTGCCGCCGTCTTAGTCGAACGCCCCCATAATGATTATGGAGCAGCCGATCTCATTGGCGACATTTCCCGCCTCACCTACGAACAAATGCAAGCGCCCCCCGTAACCCCCAGTGTTACCCCTGGCACATTCGAGGAACTTCCCGTGGACTTTCCCGAAGCCACTGCTCGGCGCTATCGATGATCTGGCTACTGCCATGACACAGCTAAAATAGTGCCTTAGCGTAGGGTGGGTTAGGCGGCTAAAACCTAGACTCTGACAGCAATCTATCAATCCGCCGTAACCCACCATTTTAGGGTTTTCACTAAGGTGTTGTCAAAAGTAACATTTTTACAAAAAGGTGGGCAAAGTATGCTAGTATAATTTCAATTGTTTGACTCATGCTCTTGCCCAGCCTACGATGAGTTGTAATCATAGTGAATCGGGCTTGATATGATCTTAGAGTGAGTACCAAAATATCCACAACATCCTATGAAAAAAAACACAACTCAATTCCTCCTGAGCCTAGTTACTGTATTAACCTTTACCCTTGCATTACCCACCCAGGCACAGGCCGTAGATTGCAGTGCTTTAGGCGCTCTAGCAGAATTTGATTCTCGCTGTGCCCAAGGTTCCAGTGCTGCTACTGGTTCCACTCCCTCCACGGAGCAGGGTATCCGACTTTTGCAACAGGCTTTTCAGAATCAACAAAGTAATGTTCAAGTGAGAGCAGTCGGTGAAGTCATTCGTGTTCTTTCCGACGATCGCCAAGGAAGTCAACATCAACGCTCTATCAGAAGAATGGGTCTAAAACCCCGTCCTTCTAGGACGGCTTTTCTGGTTCTC